>JAKARN010000007.1 GCA_021828425.1 Pseudomonadota bacterium
TCCACTGGTTGTCTGGCTGACGGTCTCGTGGGATCCCCGCGCCCGCTGGCGCGCCCCCCAACTCTGGTTTATGAGCTGGGTCCGCGAGACCGGGGTGGTGCCGGCTGCATTGGCCGGGCTGTGGCTGGCCTCGGGCCTGCCCCACGCCTCCCGGATGGCGGCCACCGTTTTCGCCGTCATCATTCTCACTGTGGTCGTCCAGGTGCCCACATCGGCTCCCTGGGCCCGCAGGCTCCATCTCGAAACCCCGCCTCCTCCCGACCCCGCGGAGATTCGCTCATGAACCGTATCCCACGATTTTTCCTCCTGCCCCTCTTCGGCCTTGTGCTGAGTGCACTCCCGCAGGCACGAGCCGCCTCCTCGGGGATCCTGGGAGTGGCTCCCAACCTGGGACAGACCTATCTCAGCCTGAGCGACTACATGGGCGGTTACTCGAAATATTTCGGCCATGAGCTCAGGGGTCCCGGGGTCAAGCTGGACTGGGCCTTCACCCAGAACGGCTTCCTGATGGCGTCCTACCGCCGGCTCGAGGTCCTGGGGACGGACACGCTGGAACACCGGGCGGCACTCGGCGTGGGCTATGCCACCAACCCCACGGGCCAGGCTTCCGCCTTCCTGTCGGCGGAGTTCGTCCGTTCGACCCTGCACCCCCCGGGTGTCGCCCGGGTCGATGACTACTGGAAGATGACTTATGGCATCCGGCAGAACATCAAACAGGTCCTCGAGCTCGACTTCGGGGTCTACGGCGAGATCAACCAGCATTTCGGGCCGCGGCGGATCGGGACCTTTCTGGGTTTTGGTCTGAATCTCGGCCCGTTCCAGCTGGCAACCGACTACGATCACAACTCGGACGTGAACGCGCTCGTGTTCCGGTTGCGCTGCTTCTTCTGATCCGGGGCCGTTATTCCATGAGGGGGGGGCACTGATGCGGATTACGATTTTCGGAACCGGATATGTGGGTCTGGTCACCGGTGCCTGTTTTGCCGAGAACGGGCACGAGGTGCTCTGCCTCGATGTGGACCCCGGGAAGATCGAGAAGCTCCGGCGGGGCGAGATTCCGATCTACGAACCGGGGCTCGACGTGCTCGTCCGCGACAATCTGGCACGCGGCCAGCTCCGTTTCGGGACGGACGGGGCGGCGGGTGTGGCCCATGGCCTCCTGCTCTTCATCGCGGTCGGGACACCGCCGGGTGCCGATGGGGCGGCCGATGTGCGCCATGTGCTGGAGGTTGCGGAAACCATCGGGACCCACCTCACGGACTACCGGGTGGTCATCACGAAATCCACCGTACCGGTCGGAACCACCGCCCAGGTGGAGGCGGTGATCCGTGCCGCCCTCGGCCGGCGGGCCTGTTCCGTGGAATTCGATGTGGCGTCGAATCCCGAGTTCCTGAAGGAAGGCGCGGCGGTGTCCGACTTCATGCGGCCGGACCGGATCCTGATTGGCACCCGTGGGGTGCGGGCCCGCGAACTGCTCCGGGAGGCTTACGGCCCGTTCAACCGCAACCATGACCGGTTGTTGTGCATGGACATCACCTCCTCGGAACTCACCAAGTATGCGGCCAACGCCTTTTTGGCCACCAAGATCAGCTTCATGAACGAGATGGCAGGACTGGCTGACGCCGTCGGTGCCGACATTGAACTCGTGCGTCAGGGCATGGGGCTCGATCCCCGCATCGGCCACCACTTCCTCTACGCCGGAGCCGGCTACGGCGGCTCCTGTTTTCCGAAGGATGTCCGTGCGCTCGGCCATCTCATGCGGAAACAGGGGCTCGATCCCTGGATCGTCGATGCCGTGGAACGACGCAACCAGGATCAAAAGGAAATCCTGTTCCGCAAGATCCGTGCGCATTTTGCAGCGTCCGGCCTGGCGGGCCGAACCCTGGCGCTCTGGGGGCTGTCCTACAAGCCCCAGACGGACGATCTCCGGGAGGCGCCGAGCCTGGTCTTGATCGACCGCCTGCTCGAGGCCGGGGCAAAGCTGCGCGTGCACGACCCTGTGGCCATGGACCGGGCCCGGCCTCGGTTCGGCCAGATGCCGGCGATTTGTTGGGCGACGACCCCCCTCGAGGCGGCCACCGGTGCCGATGCCCTGGTTCTCGTGACCGAGTGGTCCATCTACCGCAGCCCGGATCTCGACCAGCTTCATCGCCTGCTTGCCCGACCGGTCGTCTTCGACGGACGCAATCTCTACGATCCCGCGCGTATGGCACGGGCTGGTTTCCAGTACTACGGGATCGGCCGTTCGGCGCCGCCCTGAGGGGGCTCCCTCAGCTGCCCAGCCGGTCCACCTTGGCGGCGCAGATGAAGTCGTTTTCGGACAGCCCGCCGATCGCGTGGGTTGAATAGCGGATCCGGCATCGGCTGTAACCCACCTCGAGGTCCGGATGGTGGTTTTCCTGGTGCGCAATCCAGGCGACAGCGTTCACGAACGCCATCGTGTTGTGGAAGTTGGAGAAGGTGTAGATGCGCTCGATTTCCGTGGCGTCCGGGTTGACCTTCCAGTTGTGATGGAGTTTTTTGAGGTAGCGCTCGATTTCGGGACGGGTCAGGGGTGCCACTCCGCCCTCGCAAGGCAGGCAGCGTTTTTCACTGAGTTCGTTCATGGCGTCTCTCCGGGCGGATGGAAGGGCCGGCAGCAACCGGGGCGGGGGGAGGCAGATCCCCGAGTGATTGGGCCTGACGCACGAGTCCGATGAGGTCACTTTGTGCCACGCGGAACAGTTCGTCGAAACTCTCGAGCATGAAGTACTGGGACTGGAAAACGTCGATCCGGTAGGGAGTCCTCAGGGCCGTGAGTGCATCAAAGGGACAGCGGATCGGGACCGGGCTTTCCGTCGCGTAGACCGTCTCCCCGATCGAGGAGATCACCCCCGCGCCATAGGTCCGGATCCCGGAGGACGTCCGGATCAGGCCGAACTCGATCGTAAACCAGTACAGTCGGGCCAGGACGTCCTGTTCATCCGGTGTCCGGCAGGACAGTCCGGCCTGCCCGTAGGCGCGCGTGAAATCGGCAAAACGCGGATCGGAGAGCAGGGGCACGTGACCGAAGACCTCATGGAACACATCCGGTTCCTCGAGGTACTCGAGTTCGTCTCGGGTGCGGATGAAGGTCGCGCAGGGAAAGGAGCCCTGGGCGAGGAGTTCAAAGAAGCGTTCATTGGAAATGAGGGCCGGGACGGCGGTGATCGTGATCCCGGTGAAGTCCCCGAGGCGTTCAGTGAGGTCCCGGCACTGCGGAATATGGTCGGCCGGGAGACCGACGGCGGTCAGTGCATCGAGGTACTCCTGGCAGGCCCGGCCCGGGAGAATCTTCAACTGGCGTTCGAAGAGGAGCTTCCAGGTGGCGTCTTCCTCCGGGGTGTAACGGATCCGCCCATCCGCTTCCGGGATCTTGGCCACATAACGATGCCCATGTCCCATTTCGACACCTCCAAGACCCAGTTTAACACGCCCGCGTGTGGGCTCCCTCCCTCCCGCGGGGCCTGCTTTATCGGTTATCATGACCGCGTTTCCCGGTGTCCCTCCAGCCCGCAGAGTGCCTTTGACCGTGGCCGAGACTACCCCGCTTTACGATCTCCATCAGAAGGCCGGAGCCCGTTTCGTTGATTTTGCGGGCTATCTCATGCCGGTTCACTACGGTTCCCAGATCGAAGAGCACCTGGCGGTGCGCCGGGGGGCCGGACTGTTCGACGTCTCCCACATGGGCATCCTGGATGTGGCCGGTCCCGAGGCCACGCCGTTTCTGCGACAGGCGCTCGCCAATGATGTGGGACGTATCGCTCCCGGACGGGCCCTTTACAGTTGCCTTCTCAATGATCGGGGCGGTGTGGTGGATGACCTCGTGGTCTATGCGCTGGCGGGGGGAGGGTACCGGGTGGTGCTCAATGCCGCGCGCAAGGCGGTCGACCACGAGCGGCTGGCCACGCTGGCCCAGCCCTACCAGGTGACCCTGACCTCCCGGCCGGATCTCGGGCTTTTGGCCTTGCAGGGACCGGAAGCGGTGCGGGCGCTGCCCGCGTTTTTCGGCGACGCCCTGGCCGGACGGCTGGCCGCGCTCCGTACGTTTGCTGCGCTCGAGACCGAGCTCGGTTTTGTCGGCCGGACCGGCTATACGGGAGAGGATGGTTTCGAGATTGCGCTTCCGGTCGATCTGTTGCGGCGGGCCTTCAGCACCTGGATCGAGTCCGGGGTGCGCCCCGCCGGACTCGGCTCCCGCGATACCCTGAGACTCGAGGCCGGGCTCAACCTCTATGGCCAGGACATGGATGAAAGCACCTCCCCGCTCGAATCCAACCTGGGTTGGACCGTGGCCTTCGAACCGGCCGACCGCGATTTTGCCGGCCGGGCGGCCCTCGAGGCCGAGCGTCGGGAGGGCGTGGGACGCGCGCTCGTGGGGGTGTACCTCACCGGAGCGGGTGTGCTCCGGGCCCACCAGGATCTCGTCGATGCGGACGGTCGGGTGGTGGGAACCGTGACGAGCGGGAGCTACGCGCCGAGCCTCGGTTTCTCCATCGGTCTGGCCCGTATCACGGGGCCGCAGCCGGAGACGGCCTGGGCCGTGATCCGCGATCGCCGTCACCCGGTTCGCTGGCATCATCCCCCCTTCGTCAGGAGGGGACACGTCCTCGTCCCGGCGGCTGCCGGGCGCTGATTTTTTCCCTGGGAGGTTTCGAATCTCATGAGTCACGATAATCCGAACGATCTCCTCTATACCGCAAGCCACGAATGGGTCCGCCGCGAAGCCAACGGCGTCATCACACTCGGGGTGACCCACCATGCCCAAGAGGCCCTGGGGGACCTCGTCTATGCCGAGACCTATCCCGTGGGCAAGCGGCTTGAAGTCGGCGACACCTGTGCCGTGATTGAATCGGTCAAGGCGGCATCCGACGTCTACACGCCAGTCGGAGGAACCCTCCTGGCCGGCAACCCGACTTTGGCCCAAACGCCGGAAATCATCAACCGGGACCCCTATGGGGAGGGCTGGCTGGTCCGCATTCGTACGGAATCCGGCTCCGCCTTGGACGGGCTCCTGGATGCTGCAGCCTACGAACGCCTGCTTGCGGAAGGACACTGAGCCTCCATGCCGTTCATCCCGCATACCCCCGCTGAAACCGAGGCCATGCTCAAAACCCTGGGGTTGCCCGACCTCGAGGCCTTGTTTGACGAGATCCCCCCCGCCCTCAGGATCGGGGCCCTGCCCGAGACGGTACCGGAAGGTGTGGGGGAGCTTGCGCTCAGCCGGATCATGCGGGAGCGTGCCCAACGCCACGAGACGCTCCTGTGCTTCATGGGTGCCGGAGCCTATGAGCACTTTATCCCGGCCGCCATCTGGGACATCGTGACCCGGGGTGAGTTCTACAGCGCCTACACGCCCTATCAGGCCGAGGCGAGCCAGGGCACCCTCCAGCTCATCTACGAATACCAGTCGATGATGGCGGAGCTCACCGGGCTCGCGGTTTCGAACGCGTCCCTCTACGACGGGGCCACGGCCCTGGCCGAGGCCTGTCTCATGGCCTGTCGTCTGGCTGGTCGGGAGGCGGATCATCCGCACGTCCTCCTGCCCGAGGCCGTGCATCCGGCCTACCAGGCCGTGGTCCGGACGGTTCTCGAGCCCCAGTCGATCCCGATCGAGCGGGTCCCCTTCGACCGGAAGACCGGGCTTCTCGATGCCCGCTGGCTCAAGGCCCGCCTGGCGAGCCTCCGCTCGGGTGTCCTGGTTTTGCCCCAGCCCAACTTCTTCGGGCTGATCGAAGAGGTCGGAGTGTGGACGGATGCAGCCCAGGAGCAGGGACTGCGGGTGGTGGGCCTGGTCAATCCGACCGCTCTCGCGCTCCTCGAACCGCCCGGTCGGTGGGGGAGCCGGGGGGCCGATATCGCCTGTGGTGAAGGCCAGCCCCTGGGGGTTCCCCTTTCCCTGGGAGGGCCCTATTTCGGATTCATGACGACCCGCATGGACTGCGTGCGCCAGATGCCCGGGCGGATCGTCGGCCGCACGGTCGATCTCGAGGGACGACCCGGCTATACCCTCACCCTGCAGGCGCGCGAGCAGCATATCCGCAGGGCCCGGGCCACTTCCAATATCTGCACCAACCAGGGACTCCTGGTGACGGCGGCGACCTTGTACCTGTCGCTTTTGGGCCCCGCCGGCCTGCGTCAGGTCGCACTCGCCGCACATGCCCGCACGCGCGAGCTCGTCCGGGCCCTGACCGGACTCCCGGGCGTGCGTCCCCGGTTCGAGGGGACCCCCTTCTTCCATGAATGCGCGCTCACCGCCGAGAAACCCGCCGGGGAACTGCTCGAGGCCTTGGCGGATCAGGGCCTCTTGGGTGGCTATGATCTCGGCGAGTTCGACCTGAAGCCGCACTCCGCCTGGCTTGTCTGTGCCACCGAGATGCGCACCGCGGAGGAGATCGCCCGCTATCGCGACACACTCGAACGTGTACTGGCTGCGGGACGGGCCGAACCCCGTCGCGCCGCCCCCGTGATTTCCTGAGGAGGACTGCCATGGCCACGATTACCCTGAAAGGCTCGCCCATCCGGACCAACGGTGAACTGCCCGCCCTCAAGGCGCAGGCGCCCGACTTCCGGCTGGTCGCGACCGACCTCGCCGTCCGGACGCTCGGTGACTATGCCGGCCGGCCGGTTCTGCTCAACATCTTTCCCAGCATCGACACGCCCGTCTGTGCGCTGTCCACCCGCAAGTTCAACGAACATGCCGAATCCCATCCCGATCCGGTCTTTCTCATGGTTTCGGCCGACCTGCCTTTTGCCCACCAGCGCTTCTGCGGCCAGGCCGGACTGGCCAACGTGATTCCCCTGTCCATGATGCGGGACCGGGATTTTGCCCGCGATTACGGCGTGCTCATCATGGATGGTCCCCTGGCTGGACTGGCCGCGCGGGCGGTGGTCGTGCTCGATCCCCAGGGACGCGTGCGCTACCGGGAGCTCGTTCCCGAGATCGGGCAGGAGCCGGATTACGCGCAGGCGATCGGGGCGCTCGGCAGATGAGCGGGCTCATCTTCGACCGCTCTCGTCCGGGCCGGCGGGCCGGCGGGCTCGCGCCTCGGGTCGAGGAGACGGCGGATGACCTGCCTGCGACCTGCCTCCGGAAAAGACCGCCGGCGCTCCCCGAGGTCTCCGAACTCGATGTGGTGAGACACTACACGCGCCTGTCGCAGAAGAACTTCTCGATCGATACCCACTTCTACCCGCTCGGCTCCTGCACCATGAAATACAACCCCCGGGCGGCCAACCACCTCGCCTTGCTCGAGGGTTTCCGCTCGGCCCATCCCCTGGCTCCGACCCGCTTCCAGCAGGGCTTTCTCGAATGCGTCTTCGAACTCCAGGAGATCCTGCGCGCCGTGACCGGCATGAGCGCCGTGGTCCTGAGTCCCATGGCCGGTGCCCAGGGGGAGTTTGCCGGGATTGCCATGATCCGCCGTTACCACCAATCGCGGGGGGATACGGGCCGGACCGAAATCCTGGTACCGGATGCGGCTCACGGCACCAATCCGGCCAGCGCCATCATGGGCGGCTTCCGGGTGCGCGAAATTCCCACCGATCGCGACGGGGATGTCGACCTCGGAGCGCTCCGGCAGGCAGTGGGACCGGCCACGGCGGGCATCATGCTCACGAATCCCTCAACCCTCGGGGTATTCGAGCGGCGCATCACCGAAATCGCGACCCTGGTCCATGACGCAGGCGGGCTGCTTTATTACGATGGGGCCAATCTCAATGCCATCCTGGGCCGGGCCCGTCCGGGCGACATGCGATTCGATATCCTGCACCTCAACCTCCACAAGACCTTCTCCACCCCGCACGGCGGGGGAGGACCCGGTGCTGCCGCCCTCGGGGTGAGTGCGCGACTCGAGCCCTTCCTGCCGACGCCCTTCGTGGGACGGGATCCGGCGGGTGGGTTCCGCTGGGTCGGCGCGGAGGAGCGGCCGGAGGGCATCGGCCGGCTCTCGGCCTTCATGGGCAATGCCGGTGTTTTGCTCAGGGCCTATGCCTACACCCGACTTCTCGGCCGCGAGGGTTTGCGCCGGGTGAGTACCTTCGCTGCGCTCAACGCCAACTACCTGGCGCGCCGGCTCGAAGCCGCCGGCTTCGAACTGGCCTTCCCGCGCCGCCGGGCCAGCCATGAATGCATCGTGACCCTGCGCCGGGAGGCCCGCGAATACGGGGTCACGGCGATGGATTTTGCCAAGCGGCTCCTCGACTACGGCATGCATGCCCCCACGACCTATTTCCCGATGCTCATTCCCGAGTGCCTGCTCATCGAACCCACCGAGACGGAATCCCCGGAAACCCTCGATGCCTTCGTCGATGCCATGACCCGGATCCGGGAAGAGGCGGCCACCGCGCCGGAACGGGTCCAGGGTGCCCCGTGGACCACGCCGGTCCGGCGTCTCGACGACGTCAAGGCCGCCCGCGAACCGGACCTTGCCTGGCAGCCGCCAGGACGGGAGTCGGCGGCGGGGACATGATCCTCGTTTCGGGCTCGCTTGCCTTCGATACCGTCATGCGGTTTGATGGCCGCTTTGCCGACCATCTGCTGGCCGACCGGCTGGCCACGCTCAGCGTGGCGTTCGAGGTCGGCGAGTTGCGCCGCGATTTCGGTGGCTGCGCCGGGAACATCTGCTATTCGCTGGCACTTCTGGGCGAGCGGGCCTGTCCGTGGGGGACGGTCGGACGGGATTTCGAGCCGTACCGCGCGTGGCTCGGAAAACAGGGCATCCCCGACGATGGCCTGCACCCGGTCGAGCCCCTCACGGCACAGGCCTACATCATGACGGATTGCGACAACAACCAGATTACCGCGTTTCATCCCGGTGCCATGACGCGTTCGGCCGAGGCCCCGTTCCCGTCCGGTCTCGAGGGGCAGATCCGGCTCGGCATCGTGGCTCCCGACAGCCGGGACGGCATGCGGGCCCATGCGCGGGCATTTTGCGAACGGGGCATCCCCTATCTTTTCGATCCCGGGCAGGCGCTCGGTATCCTGGAGGCAGGGGATTTCGAGGCCCTGCTCGAGGGCGCGGGGGTCGTTGCCTTCAATGCCTATGAATCCGCCCTCGTCCGCGAGCGGTTCGGATACGACACGGACCGGCTGGCCCGGCGGGTCCAGGCGGTGGTGGTGACGCATGGCCGGGAGGGCTCCCACATCACGGCTGGTGACCGCACCCTGGACATTCCGCCCGTCCCGCCCGAGGCGGAGGTCGATCCGACCGGTTGCGGGGACGCCTACCGGGCCGGGCTGGCCTGGGGTTGGATCCGGGGCTGCGACTGGGCGATCTCCGGCCGCATCGCGAGTCTGCTCGGCAGTTTCAAGATCGCCCATCCGGGAACCCAGAATCACCACTTCACGGGATCTCAGTTCTGGGCACGTTATACCGAGGTGTTTGGTCCGGCACCGTTCGGTTTCGGGCCGGAGCACCGTCCTTCGTCCCCACCCCCCGCCCGATGAGCCCGCCGGTCGTCCATCTCCTCCCCCACGAGGAGCGACGGCTTTTGGCCGGTCACCTCTGGGTGTTCAGCAACGAGATCGACACCCACAAGAGTCCGCTTGGCCACTTCACGCCGGGCGATCCCGTCATCCTGGCGGATGCCCGGGGCCACCGCCTCGGGGTGGGTTACCTGAATCCCCACTCCTTGATCACGGTACGCCTGCTCTCGCGCGATCCGGCCGGGGTGATCGATGCCCGTTTCTTCCGTGACCGGTTCGGACGCGCTCTGGCGACCCGCCGGGCATTCGGCATCGAGCGCTTCGGACGGCTCATCTTCGGCGAGTCCGACCGTCTGCCGGGTCTCGTCGTGGATCGCTACGGCGATTGCCTGGTCGTCCAGATCACGACCGCCGGCATGGAGCGGTGGCGGAACGAGATCCGTGATGCCTTGATCGATTGCTGTGCGCCGCAGGGGATCCTCTTCCGCAACGATTCCGAGGCACGCAAGCTCGAAGGACTCCCGGGAGGTGTGGAAGTGGCCTGGGGCCAGGTCCCCGAGTCCGTCACGGTCGAAGAGGGGGGGCGGGTCTTTTCGGTTTCCCCCTGGCGGGGGCAGAAGACCGGCTGGTATTACGACCAGCGCGAGCATCGTCTCCGGATCGCCCGGGAGGCGCCCCGGGGTCGCGTCCTCGATGTCTTTTGCTACGTCGGGGGGTTCGGGATCAGCGCCCTGGCCGGCGGGAGCCGGGAGGCGGTGCTCATCGACCAATCGGAGGAGGCCCTCGAGCGGGCGCGCGCGAATGCCGCCGCGAACGGACTGCCGGTGCCTCTCACGCTTCCCGGAGATGCCTTCGAGCTCCTGCGGAATCTCGGCGAGGCGGGGGAGCGCTTTGAACTCGTGGTCGTGGATCCCCCGGCGTTCATCCGGCGCCGCAAGGACCAGCGCGAGGGACTTTTGGCCTACGAGCGCCTGGTGACCCGGGCGGCGCGTCTCGTGACCGATGGGGGCTGGCTGGTTTTTGCGAGCTGTTCGAGCCATCTCGAGCCACGCGATTTCCGGGTGGTTTTCGCCCGAGGCGTGCGCCGGGCGGGAAGAGAGGCCAGAATAGTGGCCGTGGGTGGCCAGAGTCCGGATCATCCGATCCATCCCTGGATTCCCGAGACGGGCTATCTCCAGGTTCTCTATGGCGTGATCGAGGAGGAATGATGCTCCACTACCCGACCTTCAATCCCGTGGCGCTCCAGCTCGGTCCGCTGGCCATCCACTGGTACGGGCTCATGTACCTGTTCGGCATCGTGACCGGTTGGTGGCTCCTGCACCGCCGGATCCACCGCCGCATCGGCGGGTGGACCGATGACCAGCTCATCGACCTCACCTTCTACGCCGCCCTCGGCGTGATCGTGGGGGGACGCATCGGCTACGTCCTGCTTTACAACCTGCCCTACTACTGGGCCGACCCGCTCCGGGTATTCCAGGTCTGGGACGGCGGCATGTCCTTCCATGGCGGATTTCTCGGGGTGATCGCGGCACTTGCCCTCTACGGGCGGAAAGTCGGCCGCAATGTCTTCGATCTGACCGACTTCATCGCGCCGGTCGTGCCGCTCGGGCTCATGGCCGGACGGGCCGGGAACTTCATCAACGGGGAACTGTGGGGACGCGTGAGCCAGGCGCCGTGGGCGATGCAGCTGCCCTGCGCGAACCCGCGTTTCTATGCCTATTGCGGCCATGTGGGTCCCGGCTGGAGCCCGCCCCACATCCCCTCCCAGCTCCTGGAACTCCTGCTCGAGGGGGTCGTGCTGTTCGTCGTGCTGTTCGTGTTTTCCTCGCGCCCCCGCCCGCGCATGGCGGTCTCCGGTCTGTTTGCCCTTCTTTACGGCCTCTTCCGCACGCTGGCCGAGTTCGTCCGCCTGCCCGATCCCCAGCTCGGCTATCTCGCCTTCGGCTGGATGACCATGGGGCAGGTCCTGTCGATTCCCATGATCTTCGTGGGGGCCCTCATGCTCTACCTGGCCTATCGGGAACCCGTCCCGTCCCGGCCCTCGGCCTGACGGGACAGGATGCGTGCCTATCTCGAGCTGCTCCGGGAGACCCTTGAGCAGGGCGTGTCCAAAACCGACCGGACGGGAGTGGGGACGCTGTCCGTGTTCGGCCGTCAGCTCCGATTCGATCTCGCCCGGGGGTTCCCGGCCGTGACGACCAAACGGCTGCATTTCCGGTCCGTCGCCGAAGAACTGCTCTGGTTCCTGCGCGGGGAGACCAATGTGCGTCCGCTTCGGGAACGCGGCGTCACGATCTGGGACGAATGGGCGGACCAGGAGGGGGAACTCGGTCCCATCTACGGCGCCCAATGGCGGCGCTGGCCGGGCCCGGGGGGGGCGATCGACCAGATCGAGAACGTGCTCCAGGGACTCCGGAAAGATCCCGATTCCAGGCGCCACGTGGTATCCGCCTGGAATGTCGCCGACCTGCCCCGGATGGCGCTTGCGCCCTGTCATTTGCTTTTCCAGTTCTATGTCGCGGAAGGCCGCCTGTCCTGTCAGGTCTACCAGCGCAGTGCCGACCTGTTTCTCGGTGTTCCCTTCAACCTCGCGTCCTACGCGCTCCTCACCCACCTCGTGGCGGAGGCGGTCGGTCTCGGGCTGGGTGAACTCGTCTGGACGGGAGGGGACTGCCATCTCTACCGGAGTCATCTCGAGGTGGTCCGGATCCAGCTCGGCCGGGAACCCTATCCGCTCCCGCGTCTTGTGATCGACCGTCGCCGGGATTGCCTGGCCGACTATGCCTGGGGCGATTTCCGGCTCGAGGATTACCGTCACCATCCGGCCCTCACGGCGCCGGTGGCCGTCTAGGGGCCGAACGTGGATTTACCGGACGCGATGGAGCGGGACCAGGAGGAGCCCTGGCGCTCACTCGCCGGGTCATTCATCCGCCCTCGGGATACCCCAGGCCGTCCGTTGGCTTACTTGGCGGGCCACTCCCTGGGACTGTGCCATCGCGGAGTCCGATCGTGTATCGAGCACGAGATCGGGGCCTGGGAACGTTGGGGCATCCTGGGCTACGAGGACGCCCAGCCCTCGTGGCTGCGTTATGCCCACGACCTCCGTCCCCTCCTGGCCGGCCTCCTCGGGGCCCGCCCCGAAGAGATCGCGGTTCTCAACTCCCTCACGGTCAATCTTCACTTCCTCCTCGCACGCTTTTACCGTCCCACAGGGGCCCGGCGGCAAATCCTGATCGACTTGCCGGTCTTTCCCACCGACCGTCATGCCCTGGTCTCGCAGATCCGCTGGCACGGGGGCGATCCGGTGACCGACCTCATCGAGATCGGCCCGGAACCCGGCTGCAGCCGGCTGGATCCGGATGCGCTCGCGGCGGCGATCACGGCGTCCGGCGAACGTCTGGCCCTGGTCTGGGTGGGCGGGGTGAACTATCTCACGGGCCAGAGTCTCCCGCTGGCTCCCCTGGCACGCGCCACCCATGCGGTGGGTGCATCGTTCGGGGTCGATCTGGCGCATGCCATCGGCAACGTGCCGCTCGCCCTCGATCGGGACGGCGTTGATTTTGCGGTCTGGTGTTCCTACAAGTACCTGAACGGCGGGCCGGGCGCGGTGGGCGGACTCTACGTGCGTGCCAATCCCGTGGAAGGCGTCCCGCCCCCCATGCTGGCGGGCTGGTGGGGTCATGAGGAAAAGACGCGCTTTCTCATGGGTCCGGACTTCCAGCCGGAAGCCGGGGCCCTCGGGTTTGCCGTGAGCAATGTCCCGGTCCTCGCCACGGCCCCGCTCTGGGCCACGCTGCCGCTTTTTGCGCAATACACCCTGGACGCGTTGATTGCCCGTCGTGAAGCCGTGATCGCCTTCCTCGGCGAGCGGCTGGCCCGGCGGCCCGTGGCCGGACTCGAGTGCATGAGCCCGGAAGATCCCCTCGAACGCGGCGCCCAGCTGTCCTTCCGGGTGGGCCCGCCCCTGCCTGCGGGGGCGGATTTCATCCGGGCGCTCAAGTCACTGGGAGTCATCGGCGACTGGCGGGAGCCCGGCATCCACCGGATCGCCTTTGCCCCGCTTTACAATGGCTTCCAGGATGCCGTGCGCTGGCACGAGGCGATGTGCCGTCTGGCGGGGGGCGGATCCAGGTGAGGCGAGCCGGCGGGCCCGTCGGCGATCGGCGCTCACCCACTCGTCCGGCGGAGCCGGTCTGCCGCTGGCTGGGACTCGTGGACTACCGGACCACCTGGCAGGAGATGATGGATTTTACGGATCGGCGCGGCCCCGAGAGTGAGGATGAGATCTGGATCCTCGAGCACCCCCCGGTCTATACCCTGGGCCTGAACGGGCGACTCGAGCATCTCCTCGCGCCGGGCTCGATCCCCGTGATTTCGACCGACCGGGGCGGACAGGTCACCTACCATGGACCGGGTCAGCTCATCGTCTACCCGCTGATCGCGCTCGCGCGCCGGGGCATGGGCCCGCGCCGGCTGGTTCGCCTGCTCGAACAGTCGACCATCGACTGTCTCGGCGATTTCGGCATCCTGGCCCATGGCCGGATCGAGGCGCCCGGCGTCTACGTGGAATCGCGCAAGATCGCCTCGATTGGACTGCGCATCCGTCGCGGAGCCAGCTATCACGGTCTCGCCCTCAACGTGTCGAACGACCTGGGACCGTTCCGCGGCATCGACCCTTGCGGCTTTCGAGGGCTCGAGATGACCCGGGTCGTCGATTGCGGGGGACCGGCCGACCTCCGGGAGGTGGGCCGCCATCTCGAAGCTCACCTCCGATCCCGGCTGCGATCGCTTCCGGCAGAGACCGCGTCGATTCAGGCGGAGGACGGGACCTCGTCGAGAAAGTGCTGAAGCCTTTCTTGGAAAGCCGCCCGCAGGCGTCGGTAGCCGGGACCTGGTTTGCCGCCTCCGACCGGCCGTCCTTCGATCCGGGTCACGGGCGCCAGGATGCGGCGGGTACTGGTCAGCCAGACTTCGTCGGCGGTCCCCAACTCATCGGGCGTCAGGTTTTTGCGGATGGCCCGGAAGCCGCTTTGATCCGCCAGCTCGAGCATGAGATCCCGCGTGACGCCGGCCAAGAGCAGGGGTCCGTCCGGCGGGCTTGAAACCGTGTTGCCGTGAAGGGCCAGGACATTGCTCGAAGTGCCCTCGAGGACGAATCCGTCGCGCACGAGCAGCGCCTCTCCAGCGTCCGCTTGACGGGCCGACTCGCGCAATAAAACATTGGCGAGGAGGGCCGTGGACTTGATGTCGCAGCGCTGCCAGCGGAAATCCGGGCGCAGGACCACGGTCTGGCCCTGCTGTTCGAGCATGGGATCGGGGGGCAGGGCCGGCTGGGTCAGGGCAAAGACCGTGGGGGGGAGGCCCACGGGGATCCGATGGTCGCGCACCGGCTCGGTCCCCCGGGTGACTTCAAGGTAGACCGAAAGATCACCCCCCCCGTTGACCTCGATCAGATGGCCGAGCAGCCGCCGCCAGTCTTCCTCCCCATACGGGTTCTCGAGTCCCAGGGCGTCCAGGCTGCGCACCAGGCGGGCATGGTGAGGCGGCCAGAGGAACAGCCTCGAGCGATAGGCCGGAATCACCTCGTAGACGGCATCGGCAAAGAGAAAACCGCGATCGAAGGGTGAAATGCGGGCCGCCGCCGCCGGCAGGAACGCTCCGTTCAGGAAGACCGTATCCACCGCTAGAAGAGCTGTCCGAGCATGTCCAGGAGCTGCTCGAACCAGTTGCCGCGCTGGACGGCCATGAGCGGGTAGAGCGGCCGGGTGATGAGCAGGTGGCGTCCGAGCATCACCCGGAGCGTCCCCACGGCCTGGGTGGTCGCGACCGGGGCCTCGACGTGTTTGGGGATGACCAGGACGGCCTTGAGCGAGCGATAGTCCAGTCTCGGGACAGTCACCCAGAGCGACCGGGTGAGACCGAGCGGAACGGATCCCCGGGTTCCCTGCGCGACCCGGACGCGGCCGAGCGGGGCCGCCTTCCGGTAAAGCTCGTGGTCGTGGAAGAAATTGAAGCCCCAGTCGAGAAGCGCCTGGGCATCATCAACCCGTGCGTTCCAGGAGGGTGCCCCCATGACCACGGCGATGAGACGCATGCCGTTCTGGATGCCGGAGGCATCCATGCAGTAGCCGGCCTGGGCGGTGTAGCCGGTCTTGAGCCCGTCGACCCAGGAATCCATCCAGAGCAGGCTCACCCGGTTCTGCTGGGTGATGTGATCCCACGTGAAGGACTTGATCCCGAAGTAGCGGTGATACTCGGCGGGAAAAGTGCGGATGATGTCGCGGGACAGACGGGCGATGTCGCGGGCGCTGCTGTAATGATCCGGGGCCGGCAGACCGTCGACGTCCTCGTAGTGGGTATTGCGGAGGCCGAGCTTTCGGGCATAGCGGTTCATGAGCCCCACCATCGCCGCGCGGGTGCCGGCCACCGCCTGGCTCAGGGCCACGGCGGCATCGTTGCCGGAGTCGACGATGAGTCCCTTGAGCAGGTCGTTCACGGTGACGTGGCTTCCCGGCAGGAGGAACATGCGCGAACCCCCGGTGTGCCAGGCCGCGGTCGAGATGGTGAAGCGTTCGTTGGGGTGGATCGCGCCGGCCTTAAGGGCGGAGAAGGTGATGTAGGCCACCATGAGCTTGGTGAGACTGGCGGGGGCCAGGTGTTGGCCGGCATCATGCTGGGCCAGGATCTGTCCGGTGCGTCCATCCAGGAGCACCCAGCTTTTGGCGTGGAAGCTCGGGGCCGGCGGAATGGGGAAGCCGGCGTGGGCCAGGGGAGGGAGGGCACAGAGCAGCGAGCCCAGAACCAGGGCTCCAAGGCGTCGGGTTTGGGATTTCAAGGCGGGCTCCGTCGGGCAGGCAGTGAAGTGGCAATTCTAACCCGGCTGCAGTCCGGGTCCGGGTCCGATCAGCGGATGATGACCTCCGTGTTCGGGTAGCCCAGAGCCTTAAGACGCCGGGCGAGGCGGTCAAGTTCCCGAACGTGCCCGAGCGGACCCACCTGGAGAACGTAGAGGAACCGGTGGTGGCGCCGGAGCGGGAACAGCCGGAGCGGGTGGATCCCCTCCCGCATGAGATGGAGTTCGAGACCCAGCGCCCGCCCGCGCCGCGCATAGGCCCCCACCTGGAGGTACATGCGGGGCGGGTGCCCGAGCGGATTGCGGGGCAGGGGCGGCGGGGCGAGGCGAAAGCGCTCGGCACCGGGCAGGGTGGGACGGGGAATGGCCCGGACGTCGACCAGGGCGGTGCCGCGCGCGATCATGCTCAGCCGTCGGGCTGCCGCGTAGGACAGGTCGATGATCCGGTGCGTCACGAAAGGACCCCGATCGTCGATGCGGACGTTGACCCGGCGGCCGTTCACCAGGTTGGTGACCCGGACCCAGGTGCCGAGGGGCAGGACCTTGCTGGCTGCCGTGAGCGCGGCAGGATTGTAGGGAATGCCGCTGGCCGTGGGCTTGCCGATCGAATGGAGGCCGTACCACGAGGCGATGCCCCGCTGGTTGTAGCCCAGGGCATTCTGGAGCACGTAATAGCGGCGGCCATCGACCACGTAGGAGCTGCTGGAGGTGGCCCGGCCCATCCGCTCTCCCGACCGTTTCGGAAAGGGCGCGCAGGCGGCGAGCACAAGGAGCCCCAGTCCGAGGCCGAGTCGGGGAACCCACGACCCTTCAGGATGGTCCTGCGAGGTGGAGGGCAAGTTCGAAGACCGCCATCGTGTAGTTGATGCTCGGGTTGTAGGCCATGAGGCACTGGAAGTTGGGGAGTGTGAGCCAGTAGTGGGTATCCGTGAGTCCCGGCCGGGCCACGAGCTCCACGGTCAGGTGGTTGGACAGGCGGCGGGGAACGAGAAGTCCG
>JAKARN010000261.1 GCA_021828425.1 Pseudomonadota bacterium
CGGATTTTTCCACACTCCGCGGACTTGCGATCCGCCGGATGGAAGCAACGCTTTCCTTGAACGGACAGTTGGTCTGGCATTTGACAGGAGTGATCTATGCGGATCCGAGGTGAGGGCTGGGGAGTTATTGCGATGTTGGGTCTCTGGGTGGGAGTCGTCCAGGCAGCCGTCCCTCTAGGGGCGGTGCCGGTCCTGCTCCATCGTCGACCAGGTTTCCGTGTGGCACGTCTCGGACGTCTGCGCGCTCGCGAGACCCTACTCCGGGCGGAGCTCGCAATTGCGAAGCTGCAGTCGGCCATCGCTCATGAACGCGTGTCCTGTGGGGTTGCGTCCAGTCCCTTGGGGCTGGTCCTGTTGCCCGAAGTCCGATCGGTGGATGGAGTGGCGGGACATGTCCGTGCGGTCGTCCAGTATCCGGACGGGACTCGCATGACAGTCGAGACGGGATCCCTGCTCGAGGACGGGACTCGAGTGATCCGGGTCGAGCGCCGCGAGGTCTGGGTTCGGACACCGACCGGCCAGGTCCGTGCCTTGGGATTTATGGCGGATGGTTCACGGACGTCCCCGGGTTCAGCCGTACCCTTCATCCCTGCGGGTCTGACCGGGCCGGGCGTTCCTCCCGCAACCGGGCGGCGGCCGGAATGATCTCTACGCTTGTGGCCGTTCCGCCTGATCCCGGGTGTGGCCGGGAGCGGGATCTGACCCTGTTATACGACCGTTCGCTGACCGATCGCTTCGTGACCCGGGAGGACCTGCGTGATGTGATTGCCCTGTGCACAAACGGGATGGTTCTCGTCAGCGAAGGCTACGAGGACGAGGTCCGGGTCCAGAACCTCCTGGCCTTGATCCGGATCGGCTGGAAAGGCTACCGGCATACCCAAACGGTTCCCTATCAGATCCTTCGGGACCTGGGTACCGAGGCCCGACCGGCCCATCCACCGGAGGATGTGGGAACCATGGTGAACCAAGCCCGCCAGATGCTGGCAGAAGCCGCGCGACAGGGGGTTTCCGACATTCACTTGGTCTTGGACGGGACCGGGCGGATGGGAACGGTGCTCATGCGCCTGTACGGTGATCTGCGCGAAGCAAGACAGATGAAACTGCACGAGGCCGAGGAGCTGGCAGGGGTGATCTACGGCGTCATGGCCGAGGAGGGAGAAGGCCATTACAATCCGGCTGCGCCGCAAAAGGCCCGGATCGGAACCCGCGGTGGACACCTGCCCCCGGATCTGCACGGGGTACGGATCCAGTCGACCCCGATCCTCGGGGGCTCCCTGATGGTGCTCCGGCTCCTGCCGAGGGATATCGGCGTGGAAGCAGACAGCCTGACCGATGCCCTCTGCGGTCTGGGCTACACGCCGGAACAGGGAACCCAGATGAGCCGGCTACTGGATCATGACTCGGGGATCACGGTGATTTCAGGTCCGACCGGCTCCGGGAAATCCACGACTCTCGTGGCAGCACTGAAATCGCTCCGGACTCGCGAGCACGCCCGGCATCTTCTCACGCTCGAAGATCCTCCAGAGTACCAGATCGATGGAGTCCGGCAGATCCCCGTGCAGCACGATGATTGGGGACGCCATATCGAGGACGTCATGCGGCTTGATCCGGATATCGTGATGGTGGGGGAAGTGAGGAGTCGGGAGGCAGCGCTCGGCACCCTCCAGGTGGCCAATACCGGTCACCTGGTTCTCACGACCGTGCATGCCAATAGTGCATGGAAAATCCTGGCACGCCTGCACGACCTCTGCGACAAGCCCGAGAATCAAACCCTGCTTTATGACCCCTCGGTATTGCGTGGATTAGTGGCCCAGCGCCTCGTTCAGACGCTTTGTCCCGGCTGTTGCCTACCCCTGGAGCCTGATGATCCTTCCATCCCGGCACAGGATGCCGAAATCCTGCGATCGCTGCTCAGAGAGAGATGGGCGTGGACCCGACGGCGGGGGCCGGGGTGTCCGAAGTGCCAGACCGGAGGGAGTCCCCTTCCGGGCATTTCCGGAAGATCGGTCGTGGCGGAGGTGGTGGCCACGACGCGGGACCGACTCCAGCACGCCCGAGCGGAGGGGATCGAACGGGCCGAGCAGGCTTGGCGGCGCCATCCGGACTCGCTCACGATGGCCCGGCACTGGCTCCTCAGGTTTGCAAGTGGTGAAGTCGAGTATGCCAGCCGGGGAGGGCTGGATCTGGTCTTAGAGGAGGAGGCCGAGTGGTCGTTTGGGCGGATGGGAGGAGTCGTGTGACGACCCGATGGGAAGAAAGGCGAACCCTGTGGGATTGGCGTTATGGCCTGGCCTTGTGGGTCTGGAAGCAGGGCGGGAAGGAACGGTTTTTCCACCACCTCGATCGGATTCTTCGGCGTCCGTCCATCAATATCGTCTCTGTGGTGGATGAAATGTTTCGACGAGCCAGCCGGCGTGGCGGATCACGCATCGAGGCCCGGGTCCTCCGTGAAATCCAGAAGCGCATGCAGTCGGGGCTCCCGGTGGCGGAATCGATGGCCGACATCACTGATCCCGTGGAACAGATGCTGATCCGGGGAGGAGAAAAGACAGTGGGGGCCGATGGACAGCGGACCGGGATCCAGCGGGTCTTTCGCTATCTCGGGCAACGCCTTGGAGCCAGACGCCGGATGCGCGGGGCTGTGCTTGGGGCGTGGGCCCGTCTGGCCATCTACTTTGTGATGATTCTCGTGGCCATCTTGACTTTCTCCGATTACGTCATCCCCAAGATTGCACTCTTGTATCCGCCCTCCGACTGGACAGGGATTCCCCGTTCATTGCTGGTTGCAAGCCGGATCGTCGGGTCGGCCGGGTTTGCCTTCTGCGTGGGCATGGGCGTCCTTCTCTTTCTGCTTTTGCCGCTTCTTTTCCCGTATTGGACGGGGCCGGTCCGGCGTGTCTTGGATCGCATTCCGCCCTTTAGCTTTTACCGCTTGCAGGAAGGGGGTGCCTGGCTCGCGAGCATCCCTGCCTTGACAGACAGTGGCCGGATCAAGGCGTATGACGCGCTTGTCGAGACCGAACGGCTGTCCAAGCCTTGGATGCGGGAGCGACTGCGCGCCATTCGACTGGGCATGGTGGCGGGTTTCGGTATGGGACAGGCCATGCAGCGCTCTTCCTTCGGTTTCCCGGATCCCGAAATCGTGGCTGACATTTCCCTGTTCGAAAGCCAAGGGCTCGATGTGGAAGACATCTTGCGCGAGATTGCCTCTGAATGGGCGGACTCCGGTTTTCGACGGGTCGTGATCCAGGCAAATCGGATCGAGGGTTTGGCTCGCGTCGTCTTTGCACTCATTGTGCTCTGGTTCACGTTGGGGACCGTGATCCTTCAGATCCAGATTCCGAACTACTTCATGTCCATGGCACACATGGGGTGACCGCTTCTGCGGTGGAGATCCGTGCCAGAGAATGCTTGACAACAAGCGGAGGCGTGTGGTGAGAAAAAGCGAACGAAAGGGGACTGAAGGATACCGGGGACAGGGTGGACTGACCTTGGTCGAGACTTTGATCGCAGTCGTGATCGG
>JAKARN010000262.1 GCA_021828425.1 Pseudomonadota bacterium
ACTGCCTCCAGAGCGTGATCCCTGGAAAGAGGATGGACGTTCGGAACTTGATGAGTGGATCCGGCGCGCCAAGGATGCACTTTGGCGCGGATTCAAACAGAGATCGCCGCGGAACGTTTCCCCCTTTCGGCAGCCACAGTGGAGACGTTCGCTCCCCTGGGCGGTCGCTTTGCTTCTGGGCGCCTGGCTCGCATCGGGCCTGTCTTCCGTGGTGCCAGGGCAAATCGCGCTCCTGTACGCGTTTGGATCTCCCGTTCGTGAAGTACACCAGGGAAATTTCTGGAATTGGCCGGCCCCGCTCGGCCGTGTGATTTACGAAGCTCCGGCCAAACCACACTCCCGCTATGTGGTCTTCCATGCGTTCACGCAACGGGGATTCCCGGTCCTGGTCACGATCCACTATCGCTACCAAAAAAATCATCCACGGGCCGCAATCCTCTTTGCGACCCACCCTGGCCTCTGGCTTCGGGGCCTGCTCATGTCAGCCTTGACCCGATGGTCGGTCGTCCACGACCGTCTGGTCCGGTCACCTCGGGAACCACAGCGTCAACCCGTGATGCCGGTGGCAGCGCGTTTCCGCAGACGGTTGAACCAGATCTTGTCGAGAGACCGGGCTGGTCTTGTGCTGCTGCACTTGGGAATTGCAATCGCCCCTGGCCGGGTGACGAGAGCGGCCTGGAAGAAATGGCAGAAGCAGACGGCAAACGAGCAAGCGGATGCGCGAACGCTCAAACGCAAGCTGGATTCCGTTCTGGCTCGTCTGAAACTGCAGGCCTTGCAGAAGGAAGGACGGGCCGAGGTCCGAATCCAGCGGTGGATCGGACAGGCCAGGATCCTGGTTGCCCGCTTTCATGTGCTGTTGCCGGTTTACCGGGAACATCCCACCCTGGTGCAACAGACCTTGATCCATGTGCTTTATGAGAAGCCGGGTCTCAGGTCCCGGGCGGGGACCGCGAGCACGCGCCCGTCCGGATCCAGCCTCGGTGATCAGGCCACCCGGGGCTCGGTCGGGGCGAAACGCCATGTGGCCTCGGAGCAAGGGCGAGCATGAAATACCTGCCGAAAGTCGCCATGGTTGTTCTGCTTGGTGGTGTGATCCTCATCGGGTGGGGAAGCTACTTTCTTTATCCCTGGCAAGTGGCAGTGATCCGGAGGATGAATGGACCCCGTCATTTGGTGACCCAGACCGGATGGCACTGGCACTGGCCACTGCTCGAGTCGATCCATCGGCTGGACCGGCGCCGCCAGATCTATGTGAGTCCCCCGATCCCGTGGACGGGTTCGGGCAAGTCCAAGGTTCTCGCCCGTTTTCTTGTTTCTTGGCGGATCAGTGATCCGGAACGGTATGAGCAACAGGCGGGCAGCGGGGCTTCTGCTGAGGCCAGAATCCTTGCGGAATTGAAAGTCGCCCTGAAAACATCCGGTCGTCCGGCTCCCAAGGCGAGTGGTCCCGTCTTCTTGCCGTCAATCCGACTCGATTCCCTGGATGCGGCACTGTCACCGGATGGAATTCGGATCAGCCGCCTGCAGTGCACGGGCCTGCGTTGGACGGCTCGCCAAACGGCGATTCGCGAAGAACGCGAGGTGGGGAAATGGCAGATCGCCCTGATACGGTTGAAGAGGACGCTTCGCGAGAAGCTGGCCCGGATCCGGGCGACTTACGAGAAGCGGCGGATGGTGGATCGGCTTCGGGAGGCGGTGCGAGTGGGACGGATTCTGGCGATGGGATTGTCCAAAGTCACGAGCATTGAGGCGCCCGCGCGCCGGACGGACCCTGGATTCTACGATTTTCTGGTCCAGTATGAAAATGAGCGGGAGGCGATGAAAAGCGGGAACAAGAACCCGCGTACCGTGGCTGTGCAGCCTGCTGTGCCTGTGAAAACCCCACCTTCCGGCCGGTCGGGGGCAATACTGGGCATCAATCCGAAAAAGGTGGATGGGAGTGGGTAAGAGCGTTGTTGTCATCGGTACCCAATGGGGGGATGAAGGAAAAGGGAAGATTGTCGATCTGCTCACGGAACACGCACATGCCGTGATCCGCTTTCAGGGAGGACACAATGCCGGACATACCCTCGTCCTGAACGGACAGAAAACCGTTCTCCACCTGGTTCCGGCGGGTATTCTGCGAGAACAGGTCTGGTGCCTGATTGGGAACGGCGTGGTCCTTTCTCCACCTGCCCTTTTTGAGGAGGTGGACGCGTTGATCCGGCAGGGGATCCCTGTTTTTGAACGATTGCGTCTGAGCCCGGCCTGTCCGCTGATTCTGCCGTCTCATGTGGCTCTGGACAAGGCCCGGGAACAAGCCCGGGGGGCTCGGGCAATCGGGACAACGGGGCGTGGAATCGGCCCTGCCTACGAGGACAAGGTTGCCCGGAGGGCCCTCCGGGTGGCCGACTTGTTCCATCGGGAGCGTTTCGCCACCAAACTGGGCGAAGCGCTCGATTTTCACAACTTCCTCCTCAAGGAGTATTTCTGGGCGGAAACGATTTCGTTCCGGGAGACACTGGACCAGTACCTGAGCTATGCATCCAGATTGGAGCCTCTTGTAGACGATATCGGTACCCTTCTCAAAACCCTGCGGGAAAGAGGGGGGAACCTGCTTTTCGAAGGCGCACAGGGCAGCCTGCTGGATGTTGACCTCGGCACCTATCCCTTTGTCACTTCATCCAACACGACGGCTGGTGGCGCAGCGACCGGATCCGGTCTGGGACCCTGCTATCTGGACCAGGTTCTGGGTATTGTCAAGGCCTATACCACCCGCGTGGGTGGAGGACCTTTCCCCACGGAGCTCGTGGATCAGATGGGAGAGCACTTGGCACGCCGTGGTGCCGAATTTGGCGCGACCACGGGCCGACGGCGCCGTTGTGGATGGTTTGACGTCGTTGCCCTGCGTCGCGCGATTATCAACAACAGTATCTCCTCGCTTGGGATTACCAAGCTGGATGTCTTGGATGAGCTGGATACCATTCGGGTCTGTACCGCCTACAAGAAAGCAGACGGAGTGCTTACGGTTGCGCCGACCGGAGCGGAAGATTATGCAGCGGTTGAGCCGGTCTACGAGGACCTTCCCGGTTGGCGTTGTTCAACCTTGGGGATTCGTTCCTACGCTGAACTCCCCGAGAATGCCCGTGCCTATTTGTCCCGGATTGAGGCCTTTGCGGGTATTCCCGTAAGCTTGGTTTCAACCGGGCCAGAGCGCGATGAAACCATCATTCTGAAAAATCCGTTTGATGAGAAAGCCCTTTTGCAGGCCCATGAACCCCGCTTCTGAGGACCGGGTCTCGCGACTTCCCGTGACCGGGTCCTCTGTCTGGTGCCGGGGAGAGGACTCGAACCTCCACGGATTGCTCCACTGGTACCTGAAACCAGCGCGTCTACCAATTCCGCCACCTCGGCTCGTTGTGCAATATAGCCGAGATGGTACCGAGCGGTCAACGTAATTTCCCCCTTCTCCAGGTCGTCATGAAACATTCTGCCTCCTCCCCGTTGCCCG
>JAKARN010000263.1 GCA_021828425.1 Pseudomonadota bacterium
GATTCCTCGACGGCCTCCCCGATGCGCGCCGCATGGGAGGGCAGAAGCCCGACGATGGCCTTGAGCAGGTCGTAACGCGTGACGAGTCCCTCGATATCCCCGTACTCATCGACGATGAGCGCCACGTGCTGCTGCTCCCGCTCCAGCAGTTCCCAGAGGTTGAGCGGCGAGGCGGTGCTCGGAAGATAGAGCGCCGGTCGCAGCAGCCGGGGAACGGAGGCCGCCTCGACCGGGAGTCCCCGGCGAACGAAATCGCGCCGGTCGAGGATTCCCAGGATATGCCCGAGACCGTCCCGGCAAACGGGAAAGGAGTTGTGGCGGGACTCCATCAGGGTCTCCCGCGAGACTTCGAAGGGTGCGTTGAGATCGATTGCCGCAATGTCGATGCGGGGCGTCATGATGGGAGTCAGATCCTCGTCGTCGAGCCTGAGAACACTGGCCACGAGCGCCGGCTCGAAGGGTGCGAACACGCCCGCGAGGCTGCCCTGCTCGAGGAGGGAACGGAGTTCCTCCGGGCTGACCCCGGGATCCGTGGCCCGCCCCCGGGGCAGGGTCCAGTACAGAACCAGGTTGCTCACGCGGTTCAGGGCATTGGCCACCGGCGAGACGACGTGTGCCAGGAAATGAAGCGGACGGGCCACCCAGAGCGCGGCCCGCTCCGGATTGAGCAACGCCAAGCGCTTCGGGATGAGTTCCCCGAAGAGGATCGAGAGGAGGGTGATCGCCGCGATCAGGAGCGCAAGGCCGAGACTGCGGGCGACGGGGGCCACCCACGGGATCTGGAGCATGAGCCCCGTCACCCGGTGGGCCAGGCCGCTTTCCCCGAAGGCACCGACCAGGATGGTGATGGCGGTGATCCCGATCTGGATCGCCGGGAAAAATCGCCCGGGCTCGGTGACGAGCGCGATGGCGGGACGGACCCGCCGGTCCTCGCGCCCCATGCGTTCCAGCCGATGCCGTCTCGAGGCCACGATCGCCATCTCGGCAAGCGAGAACCAGCCGTTCAGGAGAATCAGGACAGCCAGGACGAGAAGCGTGATCACGACCCTCCTCCCCCTTGGAAAGATGCCGGAGGGAGGAACCGGAGGCCGGCAGTCAAAACCCGGGAGCGGGGTTTCTTTTGGGGTTCGGGGTCAGGATCCACGATTTAAATTTCGATCATCTCGAAATCTTCCTTGCGGGCACCACAGTCGGGGCAGGCCCAGGTCTCGGGAACATCCGCCCAGGCGGTTCCCGGCTCAATCCCGGATTCGGGGTGGCCTTTTTCTTCGTCGTAGATGAACCCGCAAATCACGCACATGTATGCTTTCATACCCGCCGTTCGAGGAATTGCACTTTCCAGTCAACTCAATTAGTATTCCATATTCGCCTGTCAAAAGACAGCGTTCCGGACCCGGTCCGGATCTTCCTTTCACGCTTCAAGATGATGCCCGCCGCCACCCCGCCCGTCGCACTCTTCATCGGGGGTCACGACCCCTCGGGCGGCGCCGGTCTCGTGGCCGACATCCAGACGGCCAGTCAGCTCGGGGTTCACCCCCTGACCCTGGTCTCCGCACTCACCGACCAGGATACGGAAAACGTCTTCGAGATGCGCCCCGTGGATCCCGGCTTTTTGGAGGCCGCCTTCACCCGGATCCTGGCCGACTGTCCTCCCGCCTGCCTCAAAATCGGGCTCATCGGCTCACCTGCGCTGGTCCAAACCCTGGCCCGTCTCCTCGCGGGCCATCCGGACCTCCCCGTGGTTTTCGATCCCGTCCTTCGTGCCAGCGGGGGATTCGAATTCGGCACGATCCCGGAATGGGTCGCTGCCATCCGCCGCGACCTGCTCCGGCACGTCAGCCTCCTCACCCCGAATCGGGCCGAACTCGCCGCGCTCGCACCCGGCGCCGCGACTCCCGAGGCGGCTGTCCGCTCGCTTCTGGACCAGGGTGTCCGGGGGATCCTCGTCACCGGAGCAGATGCCGAGCCCGGCTCACCGGAGGTCACCGTCTCGCTCCATCTCGATTCGGGTTCCCCGAAGATTTGGCGCGACGTGCGGCTGCCGGGTGCCTTTCACGGCTCGGGCTGCACGCTCGCCGCCGCCATCACGAGCCTTCTGGCCCGTGGTTTTCCGCTCGAGCGCGCCATCCGGGTGGCCCTCCGCTGGACCCACGCGAGCCTGCTCCATGCCACAGCCCTTGGCCGGGGTGGACAGATCCCCTTCCGGCTTTCCCCACCCCGGTGAAAGCGCCGCCACCCGGCCTTTACCTGATCGTCGATCCCAGGGGGCACGACCGTCACGGCCAGATCGACCTCCTCGAGCAGGTATTGGGTGCGGGCGTGACCTGCGTGCAACTGCGGGACAAGGAGCGGATCCCGGATCGATCCGAGGCCTTCGCCCGCCGCCTCCTCGAGCTCTGCCGGCTCCGGGGCGTACCCCTTCTGATCAATGACGACCCCCACTGGGCCCATGAACTCGGCGCTGATGGAATTCATCTTGGCCAACACGACGGGACGATCCGCGAGGCCCGGAGGCTGCTCGGGCCGGATGCCTGGATCGGAGCCTCCGCCTACGCCGACCTCAATCACGCCCGGAACGCCTTCCGCGAGGGCGCCGATTATGTCGCCTTCGGGAGCTTCTTCCCATCGCCGACCAAGCCCCACGCCCCCCACGCGACCCTGGACCTTCTCCGGGAGGCCCGCCGGACACTCCCGGGGCCGATCTGTGCCATCGGCGGCATCCGGGCGGACAATGCCCGCTCCGTCAGAACCGCCGGGGCGGACTGGGTGGCAGTCATTTCTGCCGTCTGGAATGCACCGGATCCCCTGGCCGCGACGCGGGCCCTGGTCGCTTCCTGCGCGGTGCGGACGGGAACCGGAGCCGGTGGTTCCTAGCCGAGCAGCCGGTTCAGCCAGATTCCGATCACGAGCATCGGCAGGAAGGCCAGCAAGGCAACCACCCGCTGACGGCGGGTCGCCCGCTCCTCCTTTTCCCAGCGGAAGAGGACACTCCCGATCACGAGACACAAAAGGCCGGTTGCGACGAGTCCGGTCAACTCCGGCCAGAGTCTCCAGAGCGGAACGTGGCCCTGCATCAGGCGCTCGAAGGAAAGCACCATGAGGGTGGGTGGCAGGAAACGGCCAAAGCCCTGGAGGAAAAGGGACAGGTGTGAAAACTCGATCGTGGTCCCCGAAAAGAACAGGCAGATGATGAACACCAGCTGGAAGACGATCTGCGACTCCTGCATGTTGTTCATGAGGCTTGCGATGATCGAACCCAGGCTCGCGATCGAGAACGCCCCCACACTGTAGACGACCCAGAGATCGAGAATCGACGTTCCGACGGGCATGTGATAGAGCAGACGGGCCACAACCAGCATGCCGGCTCCGACCAGGAGCGAGGTCATGTAGTTGGACAGGATCCGGCTCACGATCCACTGCCAGGCCGTAAGCGGAGTCAGGTGGTAGGGCCGGAGCATGCCGCGCTCCCGCATCATGACGGTGGTGGCGCCGT
>JAKARN010000264.1 GCA_021828425.1 Pseudomonadota bacterium
ATGCGATTACTTCTTATGCCAGGCTTTTTTCTTGGCTGCACCCCACACGACTCCCAACTTGGTCAGGGTTGCCTTGTTGAGATGGCCGGTCGCCTTGAGCCCATGGCTCTTCTGGAAGGAACGGATGGCCATCATGGTCTTGGGACCCCACATGCCGTCCGCCTTGAGATGGGCACCTGAATGATTGAGTGCCTTCTGCACCTTCATGAGCCATGCACGATGCTGGGCCGCGGACATCATTTTGTGATGCATCATCGGCTGCGTCATGGGCTTGGGTGACACGGGCTGCGATGGGCTGCCGGATGCCAGCGCCATGGGACCCAGGGCCATCACACCCAGCACAGCACCCAGTACGAAAGATTTCTGCAACATGAGAACGACACCTCCACAGTTATAATCGAGCCGGAAACCGACCGGCTCCGTTTCTTGATCATACGCGCTTCGTTCGGGTCCGGCAAGGATTTCCACAGCGATCCTGGCCCGTTTTCCCCAAAAGTTTCAATCACCTCCGGGAGATCCGCACCGGAGCGAGGACGACATGGTGCCGCACAGTTCGTCTTGACGGCGCAACGGCAGGGAAAAATGTCCTTCGTTCTCAAAGAGCCTTAGCTCCGCGCCCTGTATGCCGGACGCAAAATCCAGGACGCGGTCCGGAGGCACGATCCGGTCCTTGCGACCATGGAAGACCCAGAGGGGACTCCTTCTTTTGGGCGGACCGGAGTAAGGCCAGTGCGAAAGGTAGCGCGCAAGATCCTGGACCAATCCCTGCCCCCCGCCACAGAAGGCGGTGGTCCAGGACTGCTCCAGCAGGGAACGGATTTCAGGATCCGCGAGAACCGCCCGATCACACTCATCGGCCTGGCGGTAGACCCGACGCCAAAGCCAGGAAGGTTCAGCCCGGATCCGCTTCGCGATCCAGTCGGCCTCTCTCGCCACCAAGCGGGGAGAGCTCCGGAGCAGAATGGCATGGACCCGCATGAGGAGCGGCAGCCGACGATAATCCCGGATTCCCGTCACGGGGGTCAGTCCGCAGAGAATCAGTGTAAAGACCAGTTGAGAATCGGCTTCGTGGTGCTGCGCATAGGCGTAAGGGGCTCCCCCTGAGACCGCGATCACCCCATAGTGGGAGAGGCCCAGGGTCTTGACCAGGTTTTCCTGAAAGGCCGGCCAGCCCGCGAGCGTGAGCTCCGGATGAGCCGGGGAAGCCCCATATCCGGGCCGGTCGAGAGCATAAAGTGCAAACCCGCCCCGCCGGGCCACCGGTTCGGCCAGACGGGCCTCATGGTGGGAGCCGGGATAACCATGAAAGTAAAGAACCGGAAAACCGTCCGGATCGCCATAGCGCACCACCCGGACTGGCTCCGTGGTCACGACAGGACGATTCTCCCAAGTCGTGTCCGTCACACTCAGTGGAGAAACGTCCCCTCCGCCAGGCGAAGCATCATGCGACGACTGGTCAGTACCGAAAAATGCGGAATCCGGGGTGCAGATGGTGGTGGGGCGAGACGCGGGGGGAGAGGCGGAGGCTCGACCTGGAGCCCCGGCGGAGGTCCAGACGGTGGAGCCGGAGGAGGCCCGGGTGCGGGACCCGGGGGTGGACCCGGGGGTGGACCCGGTGGGGGCCCGGCTGGAGGCCCGGCTGGAGGCCGAGGACCTGGTGGGGGTTGTGGTTGCGGGGACACGGGTTCCACCGGCCCTGCCCCCCCATAGTAATAAGGAGGGTAAAAGCCACCATAACCCCCGAAGTACCCGTAACCCGGAAAAGATGACGGATAGCCGTAGCTACCGTAACTTTCATAGTAACCCGAAGGATAGTTTCCCATGTACGTTCCGTAGGGCACGGTACTGCATCCCGCCAAGGCGGCAGCCACCACCACGACTGGAATCAGGAAATGAAGCGTCTTCATCATCCATCTCACGAGTCCAGCATAACAGAAAGACCCTGGGAGCTCTTCCAAGGGCGCTTTTGCTATGATCGATCTCCCTTCATTCGCAACAATCGCAGGCGGGATGTCCCTTAAATTTCCCTCGAAGGAACCGGAAGCCCCTGCTGTGGGTGGGAGAACGCCCAGTCGATGACCATCTCCCCGCCGCGTCACTCGGATCTCTTGGTGGTAGGCGGAGGCGCAGCTGGACTTTCGGCGGCCTCAGTCGCCGCGCGCACCGGGTCGCGGGTCACACTGGTCGAACGCGACCGGCTGGGAGGCGACTGCCTGTATACAGGATGCATTCCCAGCAAAACACTTCTTCGCGCCGCCGCCTTGGCGCATGCCCAAAGACGGGCAGGAGCCTACGGCATCGCCGCCCATGAACCGGTCGTCGATTTCACCACGCTTCGCGAGCATCTCCAGCAGGTGATCCGGAGGATCGAACCGGAAGACTCGGAGGAAAGATACCAATCGCTCGGAGTCACGGTCGTCCGGGGAGAGGCCAGGGTCGAGCCCGACTTGAGCCTTCGGGTGGACGAGATCCGTTTCACGGGACGCAGCCTCGTCATTGCGACCGGCGCCACACCCCGCCTGCCCGATCTCCCCGGGCTCACCGGTGCTCCCTGGTTCACGAGTGAGACGCTGTGGGAGTTGAAGAAGCTGCCGGGCCATCTCGTCATTCTCGGTGGAGGCCCGCTCGGTTGTGAAATCGGGCAGGCCTACCATCGTCTCGGCAGCCAGGTCACGATCCTGGAATCCGCACCCCGTCTCCTCGGCAGCGAGCCCGAAGCGATCTCCCGGACACTCACCTCCGCGCTCCGAGAGGAGGGCTTGCGGATCCTCACGGGTTGCCACACCCAACGGATCGAGCAGACAGACGGACGGTTCGAGCTACTTTTGGGAAACGAGAACGGCAGCCTGGAACGGCATCCCTTCGATGCCCTGCTCATCGCCGTGGGGCGGCAAGCGAGAACTGCCGGGCTCGAAGCGCTCGAACTCGCCCGGGAACCCTCGGGGCTCATCCAGTCCGACGTCTTCCTGCGGACTTCCCGGCGGGGATGCTACGCAGCCGGGGACGTGACCAGCCGGCTCCAGTTCACCCACGTCGCAGGCCAGCAAGGTGCCTATGCGGCCCTGAACGCGCTGTTCCGTCCCCTCCTCCGCCTGCGCTGGGCCACAAGTCCCATCCCCCGCGTCACCTACACGGACCCGGAGGTTGCCTCGGTTGAGACGGAGATGGCCGGGGACGCGATCGAGAGTCTCGAGATCCCCCTGGCCGAAATCAACCGCGCGATCACCGATGGGGCCGAGCACGGCGTCGTACAGGTCGGGATCGACCGGCAGGGACGCCTCGTCTCCGCATCTCTCTGCATGCCGCATGCAGGCGAAAGCATCGCGCTGGTGGCGCTTGCCATGCGGGAACGCTTCTCGCTCTCGCGGCTGCTCGGCCTGATCCAGCCCTACCCGACCTATGCCGAAATCCACCGCCGGATGGCCACCCGCTGGCAGGAGCGCCACATGGGACCGGCTTCCCGGAGATTCGCGAAGACGCT
>JAKARN010000265.1 GCA_021828425.1 Pseudomonadota bacterium
GGATTTCCATCCGGTGTGCCCACAGGTTGTCCAGAGATCCGTATTGCTCGAGCCAACGGGTCGCTGTTTTGGGACCGACACCTGGGATACCGGGAATATTGTCTGAACTATCTCCGACCAAGGCTAGGAAATCAACCATCTGTTCAGGCCAGACCCCATATCGAGCCTTGACCCCCTCCCGGTCCAGCGCCTCTCGTGTCACGGGGTTCACGAGAGTAATCACGGGCGTGACGAGCTGAGCGAGGTCCTTGTCGGTGCTGAACAAAAAGACATGGAATCCCTTCTGGCCAGCCATATGGGCCAGGGTGCCGAGCACGTCGTCGGCCTCAACGCCCGGAACCTGGATGACCGGAAAGCCCATGGCCTTGAGGGCGGCCTGCAGGGGTGCAATCTGAATGCCCAATGATTCCGGCATGGGAGGACGCTGGGCCTTGTACTGAGTGTAGATGGAATGGCGAAAGGAACGACCTGGACTGTCAAAAACAATCGCGGCCCAAGGTGCCGGGTGCTGTTCGCGTAAATTGCGGACCATGTTGAGCACTCCCTTGATGGCTCCCGTGGGAAAGCCGCTGGAGGTTGCGAGGGGGGGGAGTGCATGAAAAGCCCGGTACAAGTAAGCTGTGCCGTCGACCAGGAGGATCCTGCGTTCTTCACCGGCGGACATGTGCAGCCGCCGGTTGGGGATGGGTGGCCGGTTCCTGAAGCCGGTGGTGAGAGCGATTCGGGGGGAGGTAGAGGGGCCCCTTTTGCCCGCAGCCGGCTAGCCCCACAAGGCAGCAGAAGATCAATCCCGCCCACAGAACTTTCATGGGTGGTTGGCTCCGGTACGTCACCCGTGGCAGTATATCAAGCGTCACCCGGAGACGGTCTGCCCCATGATTCCAACTGACCTGCTGATTTCGAGAAACAGGCAGATATTTGTCGGGCGCGGATCGGACCCGCTGACTTGACCGTGGAAGACCACTGGCCGGCACGGTGGGAAGCGTTGCGCGGCAGCGACCCGGCAACCGGATTGTTGCGACGATCGCATTGGATCGAGGTGGTTGGCCAGTGTGGCGCACGCGCAATCCACCCGGAGGCGATGGCCGCACTTCTTCTTGTTGGACTCGAGGGATTGGAGGAGCGTATGCCGCGTCAGGGAGACCCGGCACTGGATCGGTTACTTCAGGCTGTGGCCGAGCGTTTGAAGAGTCTGCTCGGTACTGGAGATTTTCTGGGGGTAATCCGCGAGGGAGTCTTCGGGTTTTTCCTGCCCGGGGTCGCGGGAGAGCACGCCTTGGTGACTTTCGCCGAATCTCTTCTAAAGGCGCTCCAGTGGCCGCTTCCGGTTGAGGGCGCTGCCTGCCCGGGATTGCCCGCTCGAGTGGGCGTCGTCCTGTACCCGGACGACCCGGATTTTCCGGTCGAGATCCGGCTTCGCCAGGCTGAACTCGCGCTTTGGGAAGCCCGGCGTCAGGGGCTCCGTTTTCTCCTTTACTCCGATGAGATGATGCAGCGCTGGGATCAACGCCACCAGATGGAATCACGCTTCACTGAAGCCCTTCGTGCGTGCAAGCCGTTTCTCCGCTACCAGCCGATTGTGGATATGTCGGATGGCACCCTGTTCGGATTCGAGGGATTGATCAGTTGGCGACCTGATGATCGACAGCTCGTTCCAGCTGCCCAATTCATCGAGGGGATCGAAGCCGATACCGGTCTGGCTCGCGAACTCGGCCAGTATGTTCTCGGGTACGCGGCCGAGCATATCGAGAACTGGTCTACGGTTGGTTTCGAAGGAGTGATCACGATCAATATCAGTGCCCGGCACCTGCTTTGCGATGGTTTTCTGGACGACGTGGCCGAAGCCTTGCAGCGGATCCGTCATGAAAGGGATCGGCTCATGATCGAAGTGACAGAGACCAGCCCCATCACAGATCTGTCTCGCGCGCGGCAGGTCATCGAAACCCTGCAGTCCTGGGGAGTCCGGTTTTTGCTGGACGACTTCGGAACCGGAAATGCCATGATGCAGTATCTTCAGGAGCTTCCGGTCGATGGCATCAAAATCGAAAAACGTTTCGTGGGAGACCTCCTCCGACATGACCAAGCGCTCGGTATCGTGACCGCACAGCTGTTACATGCCCAAAGCCAGGGGCTCACCGTGATCGCGGAGGGTGTGGAAAATGAAAGTGTGGGGACGCTGCTTCTTGAACTCGGGTGCCGATATGCCCAAGGGTACTACATCGCCCCTCCGTTATTGCCCTGGGACATCCCTAACTGGTTAGGCCGATGGGCCCCCCCTCCGCATTGGTATCAGCGGGACCGGCGTCCGTGGCCAATCAATCATGTTGATGGTATGGCGGCCGCCTTTTCGCATCTACGGTGGCTGGAAGCCCTCCGCCATGCCTTGACCCGGCCAGCCAGCGGAGAGACCGGGTGCACAAACCTTACGGATGTGCTTAGCCACCAGGAGTCATGCCGGCTTGATGGATGGCTCAGGCGAACCATGCATGAAGGTTCCCAGACTGAATCATTTTTTTTCGCTCGTCTCGGTGAATTGCATGAATCCATCCATGCTCAGGGACTGCGCTTCGCCTCAGACTGGTCTGAGCGGAGGAACCCATCCGCAGAGCAGGTCTTCGATCGCGAGTTAGCCCGGCCCTCTCAGGAATTGATGACCCGCTTGGTCAGTATCTTGGGCCGGATCGACGCGCCAGATTAAGCTGGCCCTGGAATGACCTCGAAGTCGAGGCGGCAGGCGTCCACAATTTCGGCGAATCCCCTGTCGCCCACGGCCAGTGGGCCCACTCCCGCAGGTGTCCCTGTGAAAAGCAGATCACCGGCCGCGAGCTCCTCATAACGGGAAAGTTCGGAAAGAAGGGTTGCAATCGGCCAGATCATTTGGTCGGTCTGCGCTTCCTGTCGCAGAGTGCCATTTACTACAAGCCGGATTTGATGGGGGGCCTGGTCAGAACCATCGAAGCTGGTCCTAACCAGGGCAGAACAGGCGGCTGATCCGGTGAAGCTTTTGGACAGTTCCCACGGCTGACCCTGTTTCTTGAGCCGAGCTTGGAGATCGCGGCGGGTCAGGTCAAGTCCGATCCCGTACCCGAATACCGCCCGCAAAGCCTCCTCGGGGGGAATCCGGCGCCCGCCTGACCCAAGCGCGACGACCAGCTCCACTTCGTGCTGAAAATCGTCGGTCGCCGGCGGATAAGGAATACGAGAACTGTCGGCCAGGAGCGCATGCGCCGGCTTCATGAAAAAACACGGCAGTCCATCCGTCGGTGCCCCCATCTCTCGTGCATGCTCCCGGTAATTGCGCCCAACGCAATAGATTGACCGGACTGGAAAGCGATCATCTGTCCCGGCGATGGCCAGCGAATGCCTTTGGGGTGGAGAGAAACAAAACCGGGATTCGGGTGGCGTCATGGCAGTTTTCCTTCGGGTGGGATATCGGATGGTGGCGGCTCGGGTGGCAGGTGGTGGAGTTCGCAAT
>JAKARN010000266.1 GCA_021828425.1 Pseudomonadota bacterium
GCGCATCCTTGCAATTCTACCCCTCGCGGTTGCGGCAATCCATCCCAGAAACCGCCTCTCCGGACCCGGGGGGCCGCCATCCCCGGGTCGGCGCGGGGGTTCTGGTAAAATTCCAAGGTCATGCATGACCCTCCGGCCGCACCCCCCGCCACCCCCCCCCTTCCATGACCCTCGCGCTCATCGGCATCAGTCATGCGAGCGCTCCCCTGCAGCTCCGCGAACCATTGGCTGTCTCCCCGGAACGGCTGGTGCCGGAACTTCAACGGGCACGCTCGGATCCCAGCCTGTCTGAAGTCGTGATCCTCTCCACCTGCAACCGGACCGAACTCTACTATCACTCGGATCAGGAGGCCACCCCGGCGCTCGAGTCCGGCCGTCGCTGGCTCGTCGGCCTCAATCCGGAGGCGACCCCCGATGCGCTCGCCCCCCATATCTACGGACATGAATCCCTGGACGTGATCCGCCACCTGCTCCGGGTTGCCTCCGGCCTCGACTCCCAGGTGGTGGGGGAGCCGCAGATTCTGGGACAGGTCAAGGAGGCCTATGAACAGGCCCATCAAAACGGCTTCGTCGGACCGGAACTCAACCGGATGTTCCAGTTCGTCTTTCTCACGGCCAAGCAGGTCCGCCAGGATTCCGGGATCGGCCTCAAACCCGTCTCCGTGGCCTCGCTCGGCGTCCGTCTCGCCGAAGAAATCTTCGACGACTTTCCCTCACGAACAGCCTTGCTCATCGGCGCCGGGGAGACCATCGAACTCTCGTTGCAGCACCTTTCCCGCCTGCCGATTTCCCGCTTCATCATCGCCAACCGTTCACTGGAACGGGCCCGGCGGCTCGCTCACCCGCGCGGCGGATACGCCATCACGCTCGATGAAATCCCGGATCACTTGGCGGAGGCGGACCTCATCTTCACGGCCGTACAGTCATCTGAACCATTGCTCACGGCCCGGGAGTTCAAGACGGCGCTCGCCAAGCGCCGCCACGCACCCGTGTTCGTCATGGACCTCGGCCTGCCGCGCAATGTGGATCCGGAGGTCGGCCAGCTGCCCGGCCTCTTCCTCTACACCCTCGAGCACCTCGAGTCCCTGGCCCGGCAGAACCGTCATGAACGCCGCCGGGCGGCCGAAACCGCCGAAGGGGTGATCGACGAGGCGCTCCGCGAATATGCCACGAACCTGCGGGGACGCCAGGCCATCCCCACCATCTGCGCGCTCCGTGAAAAGGCCCAACGGACGCGTCTCGAGACTCTGGCCCAGGCCCGCGGGCTCCTCGAGCGGGGTGAGGCACCCGAGGCCGTCCTGGAACATCTGGCGCACAGCCTGACCAACCGTCTTCTGCATACCCCAACTGTCCAGCTGCGCGAGGCCGCCCAAGAAGGCCGCGACACGCTCATCCTGGCCGCCCGCGACCTGTTCGGCCTGGGCGAGACTCCGTCTCCCGAGGCTCCGCCCCCGGGAAAACCAGCTCCGTCGTGACATGGACCCGACGGATCCCCTCCTCGAACGTCTGCGTCCGCTCGTGGAGCGCCACGCGGAACTCACCCGCCACCTGGCCCATAGCGAAACCATCGCCGACCGCGGGCAGTTCCAGACCCTGAGCCAGGAATGGGCACGGCTCGATCCGGTGGTCCGGGCAGGGACCGAACTCAGAGGCCTCCTTCACGAACGCGAGGAAACCGAACGCCTGGCCCGCTCGGAACCGGACCGGGATCTCGGCCTCCTCGCGCGTGAGGAGCAGGCCCGGCTGGACGGACTGATCGCGGCCTGCAGGCTCCGCCTGACCGAACTCACGACGCCCCGCGATCCGCTCGAGGAGCTGAACTGCTTTCTTGAAATCCGGGCGGCAACAGGCGGACTCGAGGCGGCGCTTTTTGCCGGCAGCCTGTTCCGCATGTACAGCCGCTACGCGGAACGGCGGGGCTGGACGATCGACCTTCTCGGGCAGCATCCCGGAGAACAGGGAGGGTTCAAGGAGATCATCAGCCGCATCGCCGGCCCCGGTGCCTATGCCGCGCTGCGCCACGAAGGCGGAACGCACCGGGTTCAACGGGTCCCCAAGACCGAATCCCAGGGCCGGATCCACACCTCGACCGCCACGGTGGCCGTCCTGCCCGAAACCCCGGAGGGTCCGGGACGGATCGAGATCCCGAGCCAGGAGCTCCGCATCGACACCTTCCGCGCCTCGGGGGCCGGGGGACAACACGTCAACAAGACCGAATCCGCCGTCCGTCTCACCCATCTGCCGACCGGGCTCGTGGTGGAGTGCCAGGACGAGCGGTCCCAGCACAAAAACCGCGCTCGCGCCCTGTCGCTGCTCACGGCCCGCCTCACGGCGCTCCGGCAGGCCGAGGAAACCGAACGGGTCCATGCGCAGAGGCGGGACATGATCGGCGGCGGGCTACGCGCCGAAAAGATCCGCACCTACAACTTTCCCCAGAACCGGGTCACCGACCACCGTATCGGCCTCAGTCTCTACTCACTCGAATCCCTGCTTGAGGGCGATCTCGACCCCCTCGTCACCGCGCTGCGCGCAGCCCAGGCTGCCTCAACCGGGGGTGGAGGGGGTTCCGGCTGAGGAAACCGTCTGGGCCCGCCGGGTTTTGAGATCCCGGTAAAGCACCCACAGGTTCGTGATCACATAAAGGACGGCCAGCCCTTCGAGCAGGGGCCCCACGCCCCACTGGTACCAGCCCGGCAGGCGGGCCAGGTGCTGCACCCCCTTCATCCAGTGCGCGAACTCCTCTCCCCAGCGTTGTAACCCACCCATCGAGGCCCCCCCCACCGACCCGAGCGTGGGCATCTCATGCCGGCGGAGAAGAACAGCCTCCCAGAGGGAGGTGAAGCCCGGCACCCAGTCGATCAGGAACAGGAGGGTATAAGGTACGGTGACGAGCGCCCCGGTCAATTTCCAGTCGACGCGGGCCAGGTTGAAGCTCTCGGCAATCGATGCCACGACGCCCTGACCATCCAGGACAGCGGCCAGCCCGAAGAGGACACCCCCCACACTGATGATGACGAGGGGGGCCAAAAGGAGGCCCATGCCGAGCACCCAGGAAAGGACTCCGGGCCAGCCGGGGATCAGGCCGAGGAGCGCGCCCACCACGAGAGCAACCAAGAGGGCCACGAGGGAGGCCGCAAGGAGAATGCCATCGAGCAGGAGGGCCGCCAGAAAATAACGGCCGCTCCGACCGAGCCCTCTCGACCACCCGAGCGGCTCTGCCCCCGGTTCATGCCGGCTGAGGTAGACCAGAACACCCGCATGGTAGGCACAGGAAAACCCCAGGGCAGCCAGCCACCACAGGAGTCCGGACGGCCAGTGATCCTCGAGCAGGCGGTAGACCCAGGTCGTGAGGAACAGGATCGGGGCTACCCGGAGCCAGAGCCGGCCAGCCTCGGCCAGCAGACGATGGAGTGGTGCACTTGCAGTTTTTGTGGAAGAGGAATAATGTATAGACAT
>JAKARN010000267.1 GCA_021828425.1 Pseudomonadota bacterium
CTCCGGCCCCGTGGTGATCCGTATTCTGGATTCGCGAGGGAAGGTTGTGCGGCGCTACAGCAGCACCGAAAAGTTCACGGCGCCGAATCCCGCGAAGCTGGATTTCGCGCCGGAGTGGGTCAAGCCTCCGGCCATTCCGGGCGCAACCCCCGGGATGCACCGTCTCGTGTGGGACCTCCACTACGCCGGCTTCAGTATGCCGGGGGCGCTTGGCCGGGAGGCTCCCGGCGTCTGGGCGCCACCGGGCCTGTATACCGTTGAACTCACCGTGGAAGGCCGGACGTACCGTCAGCCCCTGCGGGTCGAGATGGACCCGAATATCAAGGTGTCGGAGGCCGCTTTGCTGAGCCAGTTCCACCTGGCACGCAAGATCGGGCGTGCCGAGTTTCAGGCTTCGCAGGTGGAGTCTGCGGCCGTGAAGGTGCTTGATGCACTGGATACCCGGATGCAGGCGGGAGGGGCAGAACATGGCGCGGTTGCCGCACTCTACCTGCGGGTACGCTACATCTCCGGCGAACGCCCCTTCCCACAGCACCATATTGGCTTCGGGGGGGCACCGCCGCGTAACCTCAGGAGTCTCGCGATGCTTTCACAGGACCTTGCCCATTTGGAGCAGGCGGTCGATGGAGCGGATGCTGCCCCAAGCCCCGATGCGCGAACCGGATATGCGATCGTCGAGCGTGAGCTGTACTCGACGCTGGCCGAGTGGAGGCACATCGAGCAGGTGGATCTGCCAAGACTCAATGCGCGTCTGAAGGAGGTGGGTGGGGCACCCATAGCCGACTGATCGATTGAGCGGGACGCATCCGGATGCGTGTCGTCGCGTCCTGCCGAGTTATCGAAAGCACGGCTTCCACTCAACCGCTGTTCGGGCCGGGTCTCCAGCTACTCGATCAACGAAAGGGGCAGCCGCATTTGGCAGTCGTTGTAGTCGTTCACTTGTGATATCCCGAAGAAGCACCCAACCCGATTGACCCGGGATCACGAAGCGGGCGTGAAGTGCAGAGGTCGGTATCCGTTCGAGCGAAAGGGGAGATTTCGCTGACTCCTCGGATATTCAGTGAGAGCGCTCTCGCCGATCAGGTGGCCGGCTGACCTGCCACCTTGCAACCCCAGCCGGTGTCTTCGGTTGCTGCTAGTGGATTGGCGCCATCCCATTGGTTGGCGATCACGCGGCGACCGGAGATCGCGTTCGCCTCGTCCGAAACCAACCAAAGCAGCGGCGGCACCATAATTGCCGGGTCGAGTAGCCTGCCTCGGGCACTCTCCGGGAAGCCAGCGGGAATCATGCCGGTCAGCGTGGCGCCGCCTGGTAGCAGGGCGTTGACGGTGACTCCGGTGCCGCGCAGATCCTGCGCCCAGATGATGGTCTCGGACTCCAGAGCCGCCTTCGATGGGCCATAGGGCGAGAATCCGGCCCGGCGCATTGTCGAGTGGTTTATCGAGATATTCACGATGCGGCCCCATCCCGCGCGCACCATGTGCGGCGTCGCGGTACGCGCCATCAGGAACGGACCGTTGACGTTGGTATCGATCACCATCCGCCAGGTTTCGGGCTCGACTTTCCAGAACCGGGTCGGTTCGGTCATGAAGGCTTCGCTGATGTACCTCATGCCGCGGCCAGCATTGTTGACCAGGATGTCCAGGCGGCCAAACTGCTCCAGAGCAACAGCAACGACGCGTTGCGCGTCGGTTTCGCGGGTGACATCGGCGAGGATGGGGATGACTTGGTCCGTGCCCGCCTCGGCGGCCACTGCGTTGATCTCCGTGCGCTCACGGGCTGACGTCGCCACTACTCGGATCCCGGCTTGTACTAGGCCTAGCGCCATCGCCCGGCCGATGCCGCGTCCTGCGCCGGTGACGATCGCCACGCGTTTGGGATCAGCGCCTGCGTCAATCGTCAATCCACCGCTCCAATGCGTCGAGCATGGGTGGCAAGTCGTTCACGAGCGCGTGCCAGAGCAAGCGGTGATCCAGTCCTTCCTCGTACCAGTGCGAGGCGAGAAAGGAATAGCTGGCCGACGCCTGGTGCACTGCGTTGTTCGCGGTGTTCGCTGAGAAGGCGGAGGGCATCGTCATCCTGCATCCGTCAATTTTACCCGGAAGGGCTCGGGGGGTGTGAGGGTGTTAGTAGTTGACTTTGTGTGCTTTTCGGCCCGCCGACCGTGATCTCTTTGGTTGCCCGCTTCACGGACGGGTTTCATCCGGTGGTAGAGCTGAACTCCAGTGGTCCTGTTTCTTGTTGCCCCACCAAAGGTTGTGGCGTTGATAGTAACCGCCGCCATCCCCGCTTCTTTGATACTGACTTCAGCAAAAACCTCCAGCGGGATCTGCTTCTCCTTGGCCTTGGAGCGGTCCTTGAACCACCACCAGCGGCCGCCGGATGGTGGGACTTCAAGATAAAGGCCGCCAGAGTCAAACAAGCGACTGGTTTTGCTCTGCGGTTTGAAATTTCTAAATGCCCCATCATTGTCTCTTCATCCCTCCAACTGGGGTGGCCCTAGTCTAGACAGCCCGAGGGGGGCGGTCAGGCCGGGAGGGGCCCTGTCGCTAGGCTGAGCTGGTGACTGTCTTGGAGGGACCGACACGTGCGGATCGCGCGCATTCGGATCGAGAACTGCGGGTCCGTCAAGTCGCTGGATTTTCAACCAGAATCGGGGCGCTGTGATGAATCCGGTTTTCCTGCCTTCAAGATGCGGTATCGCCCGGTAGGGTATCAATTATTACTTGTCAGTTGGGGTTAGGGTGGGAAGCAGTCAGGAGGGGCAGGCGCTTGATCCAGAGCTTTCGGCACAAGGGATTGAAACGGCTTTATGAGAAAGCTCTAGCCAAAGGCCTTTCGGCGGATATGGTACCGAAGATCGAGAGGATGCTGGCGCGCCTCGACGTGGTGACAAGGCCGGAGAGGATGAATCTGCCAGGCCTCGGACTGCATTCCCCAAAAGGGGAGTTGAAACGTGACGGTTGGTTTATCGCATTGATGCCGATCCCATTCTGATCTTGGCTGTGTTCGCCAAGAAGAGGGGGAAGACGCCGGACGACATCATTCGAATTTGCCAGAAGAGGTTTCTGTCCGCACTCAATTCATGCTGTGCTGCCTTTTCTGTCTTGCGCGCCGCACCGGGATCCTTGCCGTTGTCGAGCTTCGTCGCATGTCATCCCGTTTGCACCGGTCTTCCTTGAGGCTCACGCGTGGAAACACTCCTAGCGACAGGCGCTTTTTTTGTTGCCGAATCTGTACTTAAGTCGCCACCATTTCCCTCCGGATGGTGCAACTTCGAGATAGAGGCCGCCTGCATCGAATAGACGACGCGGTTTGTCTGCAGATTTAGTATTCCGGATCGCGCGCTCAGTAAGCATTACGTTTCACTCCAAAGTTGACCGGTGTGTCTGGAGCCCGACAAAGTTGCCCCCACCACATCACGAGTTGCCCCCATAGTTGCCCCCCAG
>JAKARN010000268.1 GCA_021828425.1 Pseudomonadota bacterium
AGTCCAGCGAGGAGGCCCGATGACTGCCACCGACCGTCCGTTGTCTCCCCATTTGCAGATTTACCGTTGGCAAATCACATCGGTCCTGTCCATCCTGCACCGCCTGACGGGACTCTGGTTGGGTCTGGGCCTTTTGGCCCTTTCGGTTGCGATCTGGCTGGTGGGCCCGGCTCCGGCCGCTTATCAAAGCTACGCGCATTTTCTGGCCTCCCCGTTGGGATTGATTCTCCTGGTCAGCTGGAGTTTCTGCTTTTTCTATCACTTGCTGAACGGAATCCGGCATCTGTTCTGGGACCTCGGGCATGGTTTCGCGATTGCCGACTTCTACCGGTCCGGGTGGCTGGTGGTCGTCGGTAGTCTCTTGTTGCTGGTCGTGGCCTGGGTCCTCGTGCTCTATTGACCCGAGGAGATGCAAACGATGGCCGAGACCCGTTCACCCTACAAGCAGGCAGTCGGTCTGGGCTCTGCCCGGCAGGGCTCCGGCAACTGGCTGGCCCAGAGGCTCACCGCACTGGCCTTGATTCCCCTTTTCTGCTGGTTTGTCTGGGGCCTTTTCGGGCATCTGCTGGCTGGACGTGAGGCCCTGATTGGGTGGCTGGCAGCACCGGCGACTGGAATTTTCGCCTCGCTGGCCCTCGGGGTGGCTTGCTACCACGCCTACCTCGGTTTCCGGGTGGTGGTTGAAGACTATGTCCATGCCCCGGCCTCACGCGGGTTTCTCCTGGTGGCCCTCCGCTTCCTGTTCTTCGCGGTTGCCTTTGCCGATGTGTTCATGATACTTCGGCTGTCCTTGAGGATTTCCTGATGGCTCAAGCCTACCCGGTGATCGAACGTGAATATGACGTCCTCGTGATCGGGGCCGGAGGCTCGGGCTTGCGCGCCTGTGTCGGACTGGCGGAGGCGGGGCTCAAAACTGCCTGCCTGACCAAGGTCTTCCCGACGCGCAGTCATACGGTGGCAGCCCAAGGTGGAATCAGCGCAGCGCTGGGCAACATGGGAGAAGACCACTGGAGCTGGCACATGTACGATACGGTCAAGGGATCCGACTGGCTCGGTGACCAGGATGCCATCGAGTACATGTGTCGGGAGGCCGTCCCGTCCGTCATCGAGCTCGAACATTATGGAATGCCTTTTTCGCGCCTCGACAATGGAAAGATCTTCCAGCGGGCCTTCGGCGGAATGACCACCCGCTTTGGGGAAGGGACGGCCCAACGGACTTGCGCAGCGGCTGACCGCACTGGTCATGCCATGCTGCACACCCTCTATCAGCAAGCGATCCGGCATGGGGTCGAGTTTGCCATTGAGTACTACGCCATTGATCTGCTGGCGGACCAGGAGGGTGTATCCGGTGCTCTCGCCTGGGACCTGTCCACAGGCTCCTTGCACCTCTTTCGGGCGCAGACGACCATCCTCGCCACTGGCGGCTATGGGCGGGCCTATTTTTCCTGCACCTCGGCCCATACCTGCACGGGTGACGGAAACGGAATGGTGGCCCGGGCCGGGTACCCGTTGAAGGATATGGAGTTTGTTCAGTTTCATCCGACCGGCATTTACGGTGCGGGATGCCTCATCACCGAGGGCGCACGGGGCGAAGGGGGTTATCTCACCAATGCGCAGGGTGAGCGATTCATGGAACGCTATGCCCCCCACGCCAAGGATCTTGCCTCCCGGGACGTGGTCTCGCGGGCGATCACCATCGAGATCCGGGAAGGGCGGGGAGTGGGTCCCCACCGGGATCATGTGGACCTGCATCTCGAACACCTGGGTCCGGAGATCCTTCATCACCATCTGCCCGGAATTACGGAAACCGCACGAATTTTTGCCGGGGTCGATGCCACCCGGGAGCCGATCCCGGTCCTGCCGACGGTCCACTACAACATGGGCGGGATCCCGACAGACTTGAACGCCCAGGCCCTGACCCCCGATGCCGGGGGACGGCTGCAACCCGTTCCCGGCCTCATGGCGGTCGGGGAAACGGCCTGTGTGTCCGTGCACGGTGCCAACCGGCTGGGCTCCAACTCCCTTCTCGACCTCATGGTTTTTGGTCGTGCCGCGGCACTCCATTGCCAACGCACTTTGGTTCGTGGGCAAAGGCTCCGTCCCTTGGCCACCGGGGTGGTCGATAGCGTACTGGACCGGTTTGACCGTCTGCGGCATGCCACGGGATCCCAGCCCACGGCCCGTCTGCGTGAGCGAATGCAGAAAACCATGCAAACCGAAGCCTCGGTTTTCAGAACCGGGGAAACCTTGGCCCAGGCCCAAAAGGCCTTGGTCGAAATCTGGGAAGCCACATCGGATCTCGGAATCCGGGACCATTCCCTCATCTGGAACTCGGATCTCGCGGAAACCCTGGAGTTCGAGAACCTTCTGGCCTGTGCCCTCACGACCGTGGCCGGTGCTCTTGCGAGAACCGAATCGCGCGGCAGTCATGCCCGTGAGGACTTTCCAGAACGGAACGATCAGGACTGGCTCCAGCATTCGTTGATCTGGCTGGACCGGAAGGGACACACGCGGGTAGCCCACCGGCCGGTCACCCTCAAGCCATTAACCGGAGAAGTCGCCTCGATCCCCCCGAAACCCCGGGTGTACTGATCCCTCGTCAGACGGAGAACGTTGATGCCCCAATTTCGCCTGCCTGCCAACTCCAGGGTCCGGACCGGTGTGGACCATCCGGCGGAGCGACCACCGGCCCGGCCCTGCGAACTCCGGATCTACCGTTATGATCCGGAGAAGCCCGACGTCAATCCCCGCCTGGACCGGTATGAAATCGACCAGGACGATTGTGGCCCCATGGTGCTGGATGCCCTCATCAAGATCAAGAATGAGATGGACCCGACCCTGACCTTCCGTCGGTCCTGCCGGGAGGGTGTGTGCGGTTCCTGCGCGATGAACATCCAGGGAACCAATACCCTCGCCTGTACCCGGGCGATCTCCGACCTGGGTCCCCGGATTACGATCTATCCCCTGCCGCACATGCCGGTCATCAAGGACCTGGTGTCCGACCTGGGCCATTTTTATGCCCAGTACGCGTCCATCGAGCCCTGGCTCAAGACCCAGGGTCAGGCGGGCGATCGGGAGCGACTGCAGTCCCCGGAAGACCGGGCCCGGCTCGATCAGGTCTACGAGTGCATTCTCTGTGCCTGCTGTTCGACGGCCTGTCCCAGTTACTGGTGGAACAGCGACCGTTATCTGGGTCCGGCTGTGCTCCTCCAGGCGTATCGCTGGCTGGTCGATAGTCGCGACGAGGCAACCGGTGAACGGTTGGACCAGCTCGAGGATCCCTTCCGGCTGTATCGTTGTCATACCATCCTGAATTGCACCAATACCTGTCCCAAAGGACTCAATCCCGCGGCGGCCATCGCCGAGATCAAACGCATGATGGTCGAGCGTGGTTCATGAAGACGGAATGAGGATCCAGCGGTTGCGCTGGCAGGATCGGAA
>JAKARN010000269.1 GCA_021828425.1 Pseudomonadota bacterium
ACGTTGATTTCACCGGTGGCGATGGAGGAGGGTCTGCGGTTTGCGATCCGCGAGGGCGGACATACCGTGGGCGCCGGCGTCGTCAGCAAAGTCCTCGCCTGAGGAAACGACCATGCCACAGCAACAGCGTATCCGTATCCGGCTCAAATCGTTTGATCACCGCCTGATCGACAAGGCGGCTCGGGAAATCCTAGATACCGCGAAACGAAGCGGAGCCAAAGTCATGGGTCCCATCCCCCTGCCGGTTCGCCACGAACACTATACCGTTCTGGTGGCGCCAAACGCGGACAAGGACGCGCGTGACCAATACGAGCTCAGGACCCATAAACGGCTGATTGATATCGTTGAGCCCACTGAAAAAACAGTCGACTCCCTCATGAAGCTCAGCTTGGCAGCCGGAGTGGATGTCAAAATCCAGCTCAACTAAGGCCTGGGGTGGGCGCAGGGACAGAAGCGGCGGTTCAGAGCCCCATTGATTTAATCGAGTGAAAACCGTATAATCTCCGGTTCACTAGGTTTTTCATGCACCGGTCAATCGCAATCGGTGTGAGATGAGGAAAAGTCGCCATGACGATTGGCGTGATCGGCCGCAAGTGCGGCATGACGCGTTTTGTCACCGAAACCGGTGCCGTGATTGCGGCGACGGTCATTCAGGTCGAGAACAACGCCGTCACCCAGGTCAAAAGCCCAACAACTGACGGCTACGCGGCCGTTCAGGTGGCACACGGCCCCCGGCGTCGACCTGTACGGGTGGGGAAAGCCATGGCCGGTCATTTTGCGAAGGCGGGTGTTGAGCCAGCGGCCGGTTTGCATGAATGGCGGATCGGGGCTGAGGATGCCGCCCGTTATGCACCCGGGCAGGTTCTCTCGGTTGCGATTTTTAGTGCTGGCCAGAAAGTTGACGTGCAGGGTCTCACGCGGGGCAAAGGTTTTGCGGGCACGATTAAGCGGCATCATTTTTCGAGCCAGGATGCAACCCACGGCAACTCGCTCTCGCACCGTGCGCCAGGTTCCATCGGACAGCGGCAAACTCCCGGCCGGGTTTTCAAGGGCAAGCGCATGGCTGGTCGACTTGGCCATGATTTTCAAAGAATCCAGAACCTGCCTGTATTGCGCATTGACGAGAGCAAGGGGCTTCTTTTTGTAGGCGGCGCGGTTCCGGGTGCTCCGGGAACGACCGTAGTGGTTGCCCCGGCGGTCAAGTCGAGACGGATGGAGGTTGTCTCGTGAAGCTCAAGATTTTGGGCGACGCCGGTGGCGAAATGGAGATTGCCGAGGGACGGCTTGAAGCTCCTTTCAACGAGCCGCTGGTCCACCAGCTAGTTACGGCCTATTTTGCGGCTGGGCGGCAAGGTAGCAAAGCACAAAAATCGAAGGCTCAGGTACGTGGAGGTGGGCGCAAGCCTTGGCGCCAAAAAGGCACGGGTCGGGCTCGTGCTGGAAGCATCCGCAGTCCATTGTGGCGGGGTGGTGGTCGGGTTTTTGCGGCGGCTCCGCGTGACTACAGCCAGAAGGTCAATCGCAGTATGTACCGCGGAGCCCTCCGCAGTATTGTGGGTGAACTGATCCGGAAAAACTGCCTCCTGCTTGTTGAAGAGCTCAAGCTGGAAGCACCGAAAACACGGGAACTGGTCGCTCGGCTCAAGGATTACCAGCTGGCGAATGTCCTGATCGTCACCGAAGCCTTTGACGAAAGGTTGGATCTGGCCTCGCGTAATCTGCCGTGGGCCGAACTTTGTCCCCTGACGCGGCTGCATCCCATCGATCTTTTGCGCTATGAGAAGGTCCTGATGACGGTACCGGCCTGGAAGCAGCTTGAGGCTCGGCTGACATGAACATAAAGAAGTCACCTCAACCCATGGATCTCATTGCTGGACCCCACCTGACGGAAAAAGCCACCCGACTGGCGAGTGACCACCGGCAGTATGTTTTTAGGGTTCGCTCAGCGGCCAGCAAAACCGATGTCCGCCGGGCTATCGAGACGCTTTTCGGTGTCCAGGTTGCGCGGGTTACTCTGCTCAACCAGCCGGGGAAGACAAAACGTCATGGAGGCCGAGCCGGCTGGCGGGCGGGGTACAAAAAGGCCTACGTGTGCCTTGCGCCTGGTCAAAATCTCGATCTCGGTGGAGGCGTCGAAACCCCATGATGAATAATCCCCGTTTCGCAGGAGAAACGTCATGGCGCTGATCAAGCCAAAACCGACCTCGCCGGGCCGGCGTTTTGCCGTGAAAGTGGTGACTCCGGAACTTTATCGCGGTGAGCCGTGCGAGTCCCTGCTTGAGCCTATCCGAAAGCAGGGTGGACGCAACAACCTCGGGCGGATCTGCCTCCGGCACCGCGGTGGGGGTCATGCGCGTCGCTACCGGATCGTTGATTTCAAGCGAAACAAAGACACCATTCCAGGCCGCGTGGAGCGGATTGAGTACGATCCCAACCGGACCGCCAACCTAGCTCTCATTCTCTACCCGGATGGTGAGCGTCGCTACATTCTTGCGCCAGCAGGCCTTGGTGTGGGCGATACCGTTGTGTCGGGCAACCAAGCGCCGATTCGGCCAGGTAATTGTTTACCCCTGCGCAACATTCCGGTCGGCTCACAGGTCCATGCCATCGAACTCAAACCCGGACGCGGGGCTCAACTGGCCCGTAGTGCTGGTGCCAGCGCCCAGCTCATTGCCCGCGAGGGGCATCTTGTCACTCTGAGATTGCGTTCGGGCGAACTCCGGAAGGTTCCTGTCGAATGCCGGGCCTCGATCGGGGAAGTCGGCAACTTGGAGCATAACCTCGAGTCGTACGGGAAGGCGGGAGCCAAGCGGCACCGGGGTATTCGGCCGACAGTGCGTGGGGTCGCGATGAACCCGGTTGATCACCCCCACGGCGGTGGTGAGGGAAGAGGCAAGGGCAATCACCCACAGTCACCTTGGGGGCAGCCGGCCAAGGGTTACAAGACGCGCCATAACAAGCGGACCGACCGTCTGATCGTCCGCCGGCGCCAGGTCAAATAAACCGAGGTTCCTGACATGTCGAGATCCGTCCGCAAGGGACCCTTTGTTGATCCCCACCTCGCCCGCAAGGTAGCCGAGGCGGGTGCAAGCCATAACAAGCGGCCCATCAAGACTTGGTCGCGCCGTTCCATGGTGACTCCCGAGATGGTAGGGCTCACCCTCGCTGTCCACAACGGGCGCCAGCATCTACCCGTTCTCGTGACCGAAAACATGGTGGGCCACAAGCTCGGCGAGTTTGCTCCGACCCGGACTTTCAAGGGGCATCCAGCAGACAAGAAGACACCGCAGCCAGCCGGGAAGACGGGTTGAGCCATGACGGACACAATTGCTTCCCACCGTTATGCTCGGGTTTCTCCGCAGAAGGCACGTTTGGTGGCTGATCTGGTTCGTGGCAAGCCGGTAGCTCAAGCGGTTGAAATTTTTCGCTTCGAGATCGG
>JAKARN010000270.1 GCA_021828425.1 Pseudomonadota bacterium
GGTCTCGCTTCTGGTCTATGCCTTATGGACGCCCGCCTCACCTCCCCGGTAAAGACCCTGCCGCTCATGAACTGGCGCGATCTCATCGGGGTGACGAAACCCAGGGTGGTCTCGCTGATCGTGTTTACCGCCCTGGTGGGCATGCTGCTTGCAGTTCCCGGGTGGCCGCCCTTCGGTCTCCTCTGTGCGGCGACAGTTGGAATTGGGTGTGCTGCAGCCTCCGCAGCCGCGTTTAACCATCTCTTGGACCGGAGTATCGATGCCCAGATGCTGAGGACGCGTTACCGCCCCCTTCCCCAAGGACATCTCCTGCCCTGGCAGGTTCTCAGCTGGGCCTGGCTTCTGGCCACGGTGGCCTTGATCGTTCTGGTTTTTGCCGTGAATGGACTCACGACCGTTCTCACCTTTGCCTCACTGATCGGATATGGCCTGGTCTATACGCGTTTCCTCAAGAAGATCACCCCACAGAACATCGTGATCGGTGGAGCAGCGGGCGCGGCACCCCCGGTCCTCGGCTGGGCGGCGATGACCGATCACATCTCCGCGGTCAGCCTCAGCCTGTTCATGATTATCTTTGCGTGGACTCCGCCCCATTTCTGGTCCCTGGCCATCGGCCGCCGGAGCGATTACGAACGTGCTGGAATTCCCATGCTCCCCGTGACCCATGGAGAGCGGTTCACGATCCTGCAGATCGTGCTTTATACGATCCTTCTGATTGCCATCAGCTACCTGCCGGGACTGCTTGGTGATGGCGGGTGGATTTACTTGGCGGGGGTGACGGCGTTGAACGGTGGCTTTCTCGCCGGACTGGTGCGTCTCGCCCGGGCTTCTCAACCGGTGCCCCCAGCACTCGCGCTGTTCCGCTACTCCATCTGGTACCTGTCCCTGCTGTTCGCGCTGCTGCTGGCAGGCCACTACCTGGCTCCACCGTGGGGGAGCGCCTGATCAGAATCAGGCCCGAGAGATTCAGGTTGCAGCGAGTGGGCCGAGTTCCTGACGCAGGCGACCCAAAGCCTTCGCCTCAATCTGGCGGACCCTTTCCACCGAGATGCCAAAATGCTCGGCCAGAACCTTGAGCGCAGGTTTCTCATCGCTCCCGAGCCAGCGGGCACGCACGATCTCTCGGCTGCGATCATCCAGTTTCTCCAAGGCAGCCTCAAGGCTCCGGTGTTCATGTCTCTCGGAGTCTGCCTGTTCGAGCAAGGACTGGGGATCCCGGCTTGTCTCGTCAGCCAGCCATTCGATGGGAGAACGGGAGGACTCCGCTTCTTCAGCGGTGGTGCCCGTCTGCCGGTCCAGACTGACCTCATGTCCTAAAAACCGGGCCTCCATATGGTGGACCTCCGTTGGGCTTACCTTCAAGTCTTGTGCGATCCTTGCGGCTTCCGCGGCCGTGAGGCTCCCCGGAGCTTTGAGATGCTTGCGGAGGTTGAAGAACAGACGGCGCTGGGCCTTCGTCGTGGCAATCTTGACCAAACGCCAGTTCCGGATGATGAACTCATGGATCTCCGACCGGATCCAATGGACAGCAAAGCTGATCAGCCGGACGCCCCGTTCGGGGTTGAAGTGTTTGACTGCCTTCATGAGACCGATGTTGCCTTCCTGGATGAGATCTTCCATGGGAAGGCCGTAGTTGCGATAACTTCTTGCGATGTAGACCACAAAGCGGAGGTTGGACAGGATCAGTTTCTGGGCCGAGAAGAGATCCCCGTCCTGCCGGTACCGGTGGAATAATTCCCGTTCCTCGTCGGCCGAGAGCAAAGGAATATGGCGGATAGCCTTGAGATAGCCTTCGAGGCTCTGCTGGGAGCTCTGGGTTACGGTTTGTAAGGCTTCAAGTTCTTGATTCATAAGTAGAACATTGCCTCATGCGCCATGACTTGGGTATATTTTAGCACTCTCCTACTTAGAGTGCTACCGGATCGGAAAGTTCCAAGGCCAGTCGGCCACCAATCAGGTCGTGGTGGGTCTGTAGATTCCGCCCAGTACAGCAGCCTTCCGGGCTCCGGTGACCGATGGCAGGCTCGCCGGTTCCTGGGAGAGCCTTTTCCAGGCCAGCCAGGCAAACGCCATGGCTTCAAGCGCATCCGGGTCAAACCCCACGGTCTGAGTGGTGGTGACGGTCCAGCCGGGAAGGCGGTGCCGGATCTCCTCCATGAAAAGCGGGTTTTTGCTCCCTCCTCCGCTGACCAGAAGACGGTTTCCTCCGGGAGCATGAGTGAGGACTGCCTGGGTGACCGTGACTGCGGTCAACGCGGTGAGTGTGCGGGCAATGTCCGGGGCCGTGGTGTGGGCAGGCTGACGGGCCAGCCGTGACCGGAGCCAATCCCGGCTGAAATATTCCGGTCCGGTGCTTTTGGGTGGTGGCCGGCCGAAGTAGTCATCCCGGGTGAGATCCTCGAGGAGTTCCGGGATGACCCGTCCCGCGCGGGAGAAAAAGCCATCTCGGTCATAGGGTTGGCCCGTCTGCTCGGAAACCCACCCGTCGAGCAGGGTATTGGCGGGACCGGTGTCAAATCCCATGACCTCCGGTACCAAGGGGGGCAGCAACGTGAGGTTGGCAATTCCTCCCAGATTCAGGATGACAGTCTTTGCCCGGGACGATAGGGAATCCGGTTCCAAGCACTCGTTCCAGAACGAGGGAACGAGTGGGGCACCCCCCCCACCATAGGCCATATCCATCCTCCGGAAATCTGCGACCGTGAGGATCCCGCTTTGGGCTGCAATCCGGTTCGGGTCGCCGATCTGGATCGTAAACGGACAGGAGCCCTCCGGCCGATGACGCACAGTCTGTCCATGACTTCCGATGGCCCGGATCCGGTGTGCGGAAATTCCGGACTCGGATAAAACCCGCATGGCGGTCTGACCGAAGAACTCTCCGAGCTCGGCATCCAGTGTCCCGAGCAAATCCAGGGCATCGCCTCCCCTGTGGTTGGAGGAGGCCAGATCCAGGATCCGGGCACGGAGTCCTGCGGGGTAAGGCACCGTCTGAAACGCTTCCAGCCGGGGACGGGGCGGACGGAAATCGACGATCGCACAATCCACCCCATCGGCGCTCGTGCCCGAGAGGAGGCCGATGAAGGTGAGGGCGGAAATCGGGTCGGAAGGCTCGGGCACGGTGACTCCTGGCAGAGGGGCCTTGGAGGAAGGATGCGTGGCCGGGCTGATTTGAGCTAACCCGGCAGAAACAGCGGATTTGAAGCTGTTCGCCTGCCACCCGGTCCGGCAAGCTGTTCCTCCGATTTCACGGGAGATCCGGGGTCATGATTCTACCGCCTCCACTCAAGGTGCGTCGCGCAAGTGACGCCCCCAAAACCGTCCAGGCCGGATTCCTGGTCATTGGTCTGGCCCTTTGGGGGTTGGCGTATGGACGTTACCACTTCGATTACCGAGTGATGGGGACCCGGTGCATGCCCCGAATC
>JAKARN010000271.1 GCA_021828425.1 Pseudomonadota bacterium
TCTTCCTCGTTTCGGGCCGTGAGGAAAATGACAGGCACCTTCCGTGTCAGCGGATCCCGGCGCAAAGCCCGGACATACTCGATGCCACTCACCAAGGGCATCATCCAGTCCAAAAGCACAAGATCCGGAACACCCGTTGCAAGCGCAGCCTGGGCCTCGGTCACCCGGGAGGCCAAGGCAACGGAAAACCCTGCTTTCCGCAGGGCAAAAGCCAGCATCTCCCGGACTCCGGGATCATCGTCAACCAGCAAGATTCGGACTTGCCCGCTTTCCACCGAATCCCCATGAACCCCGACTTTTCAATCATATCCGAAAGACGTGTCAAATCTGTGTCAGATGGGCCAACCCAACCGTCCCACATAAAGAGGCCGTACGCCCTCGGGCCGCTCCAGGCGTTCCTCTTTCCTCGCAAGCTCGGCCAGTGCCAGTGCGGACACAACCGGCGATCCGGACTCGTGGACCCAGTCACAAAGGCGATCCTCGAGATTGGACTGATGCGGCGACCAAGGATCATCCCCCACTCCCTTCCAACGCCCGGCCGGCAATTCGATCTCATGGGGAGGGGTAACCCGTATCCTCCCCTCTGGCCACTGCCCCTCCCGAACGTTGTAGGGGCACCAGAAAACCAGGCCCGGTTGGGCCTTGCGGCAAGCCAGGACGGGAACCGGCCGATGCTCCCTCAAAGAATAGGCCAGAGCGGCCAGATGTGGAACGGAAGCCACCGGCTTCCGCCATATCCACGCCAGTGCTTGGATGGTGGCTGCCGCGATTTTGAGTCCTGTAAAACTACCGGGTCCCGAGGCCCAGGCGAGTCCTTCCAGGTCACGGGGATCCTGTCGTGCTTCGGAAAGAAGATGGTCGATCTCCGAAGTCGTGGTTTCAGCAGCACGTCGACTGGCCCACTGGCGCAGGGCAACCACTGATTCGCCATCACCAACTGCGGCGACAGCCGTTTCGAGTGCGCAATCCAGAAACAACCATTTAGCCATGGAATTGCAGGAAATTGACGACATCGGCAGCCTCCTTCGCCCTCTGCATCGGAGGAAGGCTCGCCAAAAAAAGGGGGCCATAACTTTTCTCGCGTAACCGGGAGTCCCCAATCACGACTGCGCCAAAATCACTCTCATGGCGCAAGAGCCGTCCCACACCCTGTCGCAGCGTCAAAATCGCCTTGGGCAGCTGGTAATCCTGGAAAGGTTCACCCCCCTTCTCCCGAATACTCCGGATCCGCCGGTGCACGGGCGGATCAGCGGGTGAAGCAAACGGGAGTCGGTCAATCAAAATCAGGGAAAGAGCCGGTCCCTTCACATCCACGCCTTCCCAAAAGCTCATGCTCCCCAGGAGAAGTGCGGGCGCCTCTTCCTGAAAGCGTTCGAGAAGGCGGTACTTGGGCGCATCTCCCTGCCGGAAGACAGGTCGATCGATCTGGATCTGGCTGAACCACTCGCATGCCATCGAGAGCGCACGGTGACTCGTAAACAGAAAAAAAGTGCCGCCTGGATTTGCCTTGATCAGTGAAAGGGCAAGTTGAAAGAACTGGGGATAGTAATCAGGCTCATCGACAGACGGGAGATTCGGCAGGAACAACATGGCTTGTTGAAGATGGTCATAAGGGCTCGAGACCTGGATCTCCGATACATGGGAAAGACCCAGCCGGGAACGAAAATAGGAGAAATCCCCGGCAACCGTGAGCGATGCGGACAACAGGAGCCACGCAGCATTCATTTGATCCAGCAGCCGCCCGAAGCGATCACCCGGATCCTGCGGTTCAATGCGGAGTGAAAATCCCTTGGGCGAACCTTCAAACCAGACCGATTCATGGTTCTCATGAGGGGGCAGGGTACAGGTCAGACGTCTCATCATGTTCTCGATCCGGAGAAACCGGCGACGCTCTTCGACCTTGATTCCATCCAGATCCAGGCACGAAATCCATTTCTGCACGGCTTCAGAGACCGCCCACAAGCTATCCTGCAGGTCATCCGGCCATTCACTTGAGCTCCAGAGTCTCTCCGTCCGCCCCCGGTCCCGCAAACAGGACCAAGCACGGTCGAACTGGTCATCCGACCCGGGTTCCTCATGTCTTTCTCTGCTCCGAAAAGCCACAAAGAGCGGATGATCCAGCACAATTTCCAGTTCCGATTGGCTCACCGACTCGGAAAACATCTGGATCGCAAGGTCGGGGATCAGATGCGCCTCATCCAGAACAAAAGCCTCCACCTCTGGCAGCAGTGGGGAAAACCCATCTTGCTTGAGCAACCAGTCGGAAAAAAGCAGATGATGGTTGGTGATGACGAGATCCGCTTCGTTGGCCCTTCGACGGGCCCCAACAAGGAAGCAGCGCTCGTAAAACGCGCAACTCCGGCCCTCGCAACTATCCACCGTCGAGGTCAGGCGACTGCGTTCCCCAGCATGATCAGTGAGGAAAGCACATTCCGACAGGTCACCGGATGTAGTCGTTGCAGCCCATTGCCGAAACCCCTCCAGGCGAATCCGTTCCGGGGAGTCCAAACCGTCTGTGTGTGACCACAGGTCATCCTGACGTTTCAAGCAGAGATAATTGTTCCGGCCCTTAAGGACAGCCATACGGACGGGTCGTCCCAAAATCCGCCCAAGCCTCGGGATGTCCCGTTCGAAGAGCTGGTCCTGCAGAGCGATGGTTCCTGTTGAAATGACACTTCGGATTCCTGCAGCCAGCAATGGAACAAGATAGGCGTAGGTCTTCCCCACCCCTGGACCCGCTTCGGCCAAGAGAATGCGTCCGGTCCTGACCGTTTCCAGCACCTTTTCCGCAAGTCGGCACTGGCTGTCACGGTATTGGAAATCGTCAAGCGCCTCTGACAAGAGTCCATCAGGACCCAGATAATCCGCTACTTGCATGAAGCCGCCAATCCGGCGGGCCCCATGGTATCAGACCATCCCTCCTGCCCGTCTTTTGGATTCCCAGACATTCCGCCGATCGATCCGTTAAAATTGATAGATTCCCCCGTCTCTCGGTTCGGTTTCGGGGGGCCCGTTTCCCACTGTCCGGTACGTCAACCACGGCTGGACCCATCCGGAGTGCAAGTCATGCCTGATTCATTTGAGCAACTTTCCGACTGGGTCGAACGAACCGCCCAAAAAGCCCAGCCCGAACGAGTTCAGTGGTGTGATGGCTCGGAGCAGGAATGGGAAGGCCTCAAACAGGAGATGCTGAAAACCGGCCATCTGCACACACTCAATCCGGAAACGTTCCCCGAGTGTTACCTGCACCGTTCCCATCCGGACGACGTCGCCCGGGTGGAACACCTGACCTACATTTGCACCCCTCGTCAGGAGGAAGCCGGACCCAACAACCGCTGGATGCCGCCCCAAGAGGCGCATGAACGCTTTGAAACGCTTTTTGCCGGCTGCATGAAAGGCCGTACACTGTACGTC
>JAKARN010000272.1 GCA_021828425.1 Pseudomonadota bacterium
GGCCACCCAGAAAAAAATGATGTCGAAGCCTGTGACCAGAACCTCGGTCGGGTAGAAGGTCCGCAGGGCGGGATCGTCTTCGGGCCAGCCCAAGGTGGCAAAGGGCCAGAGCGCGGAGGAAAACCAGGTGTCGAGAACGTCCGGATCCTGATGGAGCGGCTGGCTTGGATCCAGCGAGTGGCGCCGGCGCACGTCGGCTTCGTCCTGGCCGACATACCATCGTCCCTGATCGTCATGCCAGGCCGGGATGCGGTGGCCCCACCAGAGCTGCCGGCTGATGCACCAGTCTTGGATATTGTGCATCCAGTCGAAAAAGTTCTGGGCCCAGTTTTCCGGAACGAAACGGATCCGCCCGCTTTCTACGGCGCGGATCGCCGGTTCGGCGAGTGGCCGGGCCCGGACAAACCATTGGCGGGTGAGCATCGGTTCGATGAGGGCACCGGAACGGTCGCCGCGGGGGATGAAGAGGCGGTGCGCTTCGGACTTCTCGATGCGTCCTGCGGCTTCGAGTTCGCGAATCAGCCGCTCGCGTGCCTGGAGACAGTCAAGTCCCCGGTAGGCTTCGGGGACGAGATGGCCCCGGCCCAACTCCGGTGCTTCCCAGTCGAGGCCGGGAGGCAGCCAGTGAAGCGGCTCCCCTGAGCCGGTTTCGCGGGCCGCCCGGGCCGGCTCGGTCAGGCGGCCGCGGGAATCCAGAATGCGAAACAACGGCAACGCCTCTCGTTCGTGGAGACGCTCCCAGACGGCAAAATCGTTGAAGTCGTGCGCCGGCGTGATCTTGACGCAACCGGTTCCGAAAGCCGGATCGACGAAGGAGTCGGCAATCACGGGAACCGTCCGTCCTCCCGTCGGCAGCCAGACCCGTTTCCCCACGAGGTCGCGGTAGCGTGAATCCTCGGGATGCACCGCCAGGGCCACGTCCCCGAACAGGGTTTCGGGGCGGGTGGTTGCGACCACGACTGCCGCCTGGCCCCCGGTTTCCGGATAGCGGAGGTACCAAAGCGTTCCCTCCTCCTCCTCGGCTCGGACCTCGAGATCGGAGAGTGCCGTCTCCAGCTGGGGATCCCAGTTCACGAGGCGCAATCCCCGGTACACCAGGCCCTCTTCATGGAGGCGGATGAACACTTCGGTCACGGCCCGGCTCATGGCGGGATCCAGCGTGAACCGTTCGCGGGACCAGTCCGCCGAACAGCCGAGCCGCTTCATCTGGTTGTGGATCGTCCCGCCGGAAGCCTCCTTCCAGGCCCAGACCCGCTCGAGAAAGGCAGCACGCCCGAGGGTCATCCGGTTCAATCCCTCCTTTTCCAATTCCCGTTCGACGACCATCTGCGTGGCGATGCCGGCATGATCGGTTCCGGTCTGCCAGAGCGCACGGGCTCCGTTCATGCGGGCCCGCCGGATCAGGAGATCCATGAGGGTGTCCTGGAAAGCGTGGCCCATGTGCAGCGTGCCGGTCACGTTGGGAGGCGGGAGCAGGATGCAATAGGGGATTCCCTGACCGGTCGGCTGGAATCCATCTCCTTCCAGCCACTGGGCATAGAGCCGCTGTTCCACCTCACGAGGCTCATAGGCTTTGGGCAGCGGAAGGATCGGGAGATCCCGTCCCGGCCCTTCTCCCTCCGGCGCCTCGGGGTCGGATTCCGGTCCGGGCGGGTGGGAGCGACTCATCCGCCGGAAGCCCCCTGTTCGGGAAGTCCCAGGTTTCCGGGCAATAGCGGGCCGGACTCCGCAGAGGGTCCGGTTCCTGTCCGTTCATGGGCGGAGGACAGACGGTTGAGGAGGGGAACCAGCGCACTGGACAGGATGGCGATGATCAATGCCGCAAGCCCGAGCATCAGGAAAAGGTGCACGTAGATGGGCAGGGTCGTGACCGGATTGTGGAGGTTTCGAGGCACGGCGGCCAGGTTGGCCACAGCGCTTCCCAGATACTCAGAGGCTCCGACGCCAAGAAACCAGGCTCCCATCATGAATCCGCGCATCCGTTGCGGCACCAGCCGGGACACCATGGCCAGGCCGAGTCCGCTGATCAGGAGTTCGCCCAGGGACTGGAGACCGTAACCCGCCACCATCCATCCGGCAGAGATCCGGCCCAGGACCGCAAAATGCCCACTCAGGGCATAGACGTAAAAAGCAGCGCTGACCAGGTACATGCCCAGGGCAAACTTGGTCGAAATGCTGGGATCCGAACCCCGGCGCCCGAAATGGTTGTACATCCAGGCCAGGATCGGCGAGGCAATCACGATCCAGAGCGGGTCCAGCACCTGGAATTGGGCGGGCTGGATCGGAATGCCCATCCAGTGATGCTCGACATTGCGCAGGGCAAAGAGGATGAGCGAAGTGGACATCTGCTGGTAGAAAACAAAGAAAGCGATGGTCTCGAGTGTCAGGACGAGGCAGACGATGATCCCGTTCCGCTCCCGGAGCGACCCCCGGAAGATCATGTAGAGAAACAGGCTGATGACCACAAGTCCCGTGATGGCGACCAGCACCGTCGCAATGAGGGTGTGCTGGATCACGTAGGCCATGAGGAACACGGTGGCCAGACTGCCGGCTCCGACCATTGCGGTCTTCCCCCAGTGAAGGGGGCGGTTGTCCGGTGTGGATCCCACCCGTCCGAGGGACTTGCGCATCACGGCATAGTTGGCAAGACCCAGGGCCAGACCGATCCAGCACAGCATGAAGGCCATATGCCATCCATAGACGGCCGCGATGATGGGCGTGAGGAACATGGAAATCAGCGAACCGATATTGACGGCGAGGTAGTACAACGTGAAGGCACTATCAATCTGCGAGGGTTCTCCCTGGTAGAGCTGTCCGATCAGATTGCTGGGATTGGCCTTGAACAGGCCGTTCCCGACCGCGATCACGGCCAGCGACAGATAAAGCAGGCCGGCAACCGGGAGGGAAAGCAGAAAGTAGCCGCCGAGCAGGGTTCCCGCACCGATCACCATCGTGCGCCGTGATCCGAGAACGGAGTCCCCGATCCAGCCGCCCAGGCAGGGCAGCGCATAGACGATGGCGGAAAAGGCCCCCCAACGGAGGTTGGCCGAGGCATCACCCATGTGCATCCGCTGCACGAGAAAAAGAACGAGCAGTGCGGCCATCCCGTAATAGCCGAACCGTTCCCACATCTCGATGAAGAAGAGGACGGTGAAAGAGCGTGAGCGGTGTACCGGTGGGTTGTCCTCAGGGGTCCGTGACATTGTTTGGGCTCCGACGAAAAAATGGCCTATTCTGCCGGTTTTGGGTCATGCTCATGAAATTCGAACCCGGCATGCCGGTAGGCCGCTTCCCGCTCCCGGCTGGCCGCGCTCTGGCCTTGGGCCAAAGACACGATTTCGGCAATGCGGTCGTAGCGTGCCCACTGGGGGTCGGGATGATCCGGCTCGAG
>JAKARN010000273.1 GCA_021828425.1 Pseudomonadota bacterium
CCACCCATCTCATGCAGGAGGTCGAACACCTGCTTTCCCATCTTGTCCTGATCGATCGTGGCCGGATTGTCCTGAATCAGCCGTTCGAGGGCGTTCTGGAGCGCTACTGCCAGGTCATTCCTCGCCCGGGCCAGGAAGCAGCATTGCGTGCTCTGAATCCAGTCAGTGAAGAACAAACTCTCGGACAACCTGTTTTTCTGTTCGACGGCCATCCGAAGAGTGAGCTCGAACGATATGGAACCCTCCACCGTCCCAGCCTGGCTGAAATCTTTGAGACCGCGACCCGAAGGAGAGCTTCATGAACACTTTCGCCTCCCGCATGATGACTCTGGTCCGGTCTGAACTATGGCAACGAGGAAATTTCCGCCGGCGATTGCTGATCATTTCCGGCATTTGGGTGTTTGTGGGCCTTCTTGGAACTGGTTTCATGTGCCTCTTCGCACCCGTTTTTTCCATCCGGGTCCGCCACGGCGTCACCGCACCTGACGGATCAGCCCTGCTTTTGATTGTTGGCGCGATTGTACTGGTGATCGCTTTGGTTCGGGTCCTCAGTTATTTTTTACACGCCCTTTTCGACGAGCGCCTGGACCGGAGCATCCTGTTTTGGCAATCACTACCAGTTTCCGACACCGAACGGGTTGCAGCCAAGGCCGCAACGGGTCTCGTGGCCATCCCCTTACTCTCCTGGGCATCCGCCGTGGTGATCGCTCTGATCACCCTTTTCTTCCTTAGCCTCTCGACCAGCCTGGTCGGCCATAACTTTTGGGGCAGTTTCTGGCAACCCGTATCACTGCTCTCAGTCATGGGATTCCTTGCGATATTTTTTCCGCTTTTCATGTTCTGGCTTTTCCCAGTGCTGGGCTGGTGCTTGTTTTGCTCGGCCTGGAGCAGCCCACGCCGTCGCAAGGGTGCTTTCCTGCTCGCGATTGGAATTCCACTCGTTCTATGGATTCTCGAACCCATCCTGATCGGGACGCACTACCTTGGAGACTGGTGGCAACTGCTGTTTACCCCTTTCGGTCGTATCTGGCACCTTGCATTTCTATCCATTGCCCACTGGAGAAACATGACGGGCTCGCTCTGGCCCACACTCGGCTGGATGCTCACCCGACCTGAACTCTGGGTGGGTGGGCTTGTAGGGCTCGCCTTTTCCGCCTCCGCCGTCTACCTGCTCCATCGGCAGGAACCCCCCACCTGAGCCATTACCCATCTTCATAGGGAGAAAATCCAGATGAAAGCCACTTTTCGCCTCGTACTCCTTTTCACTGTGGGGACAGGCCTTGCTTTCGCCCACGATCCGTTTGTGGTGCTCCGGGCAAATCAGGGCCTGCCAGCCGGTATTCACGAGATCCGGCTCAAAAACCGTGTAGGAACGATATCGGTCCATGGCATCGCAGGGTCGTCTATCCATGTCAGGGCTTTCCTTAAACCTGGACACGGCAGGAAAATCGTTATCCTTGACCTTTTCACCTGGGGAGGGGGGAACGACTTTCACAAGCAAACCCTGGGTGGGTACATCCGCCTCTTACCGGAAGGGCGCGACCGTCTCCAGGTTGCGCTGATTCTGCCCCATGATCCACACCTCAAGGATCTCACTGTTGACTGGCGGCTTGGGATCCCACAGATGGAGGCGGTCTGGATCACCAACCATATTGGAAGACTAGTGGTTGCCCGCATGGGAGCAAAAGTACGGGCCGAGGGTAATATCGGACTTATCTCAATTCGGGATTCGGCAGGCCCAATTATCGCACGCACCAATATCGGCAAGATCAAAATTTCCGGTGTAACCCACTCTCTTTTTGCAAAAACCAACGTTGGTGCCGTGAAAGTCCAAGGGGCGATCACTTCCATCGGACCGGTCGACCTCACAAGTAACGTGGGGAGCGTGCATGTGCGTGGACTGCCCCACTTTCCCGCGCAATCAAGCGGATTGAATGGCCACCTCCTGTATCACGGTACGGGACGCCACCATATCCGGATCAAGGTCAACGTGGGTTCAATCCGGCTCGTCCTGATCTCTCCCCATCCCAAGCCAGCACACCGTTGAGACGATCAAGCACCGATGTTCCGTGAAGATGAAGAAGAGGCCCCGGACTGACGGGTTGGAGGCCAAAGGCCCTCAAGTAGCCGGGCCGCTGCCCGGTCTAAATCCTCCGGGGTACCGTACAGGACAAGCAGGTCACCCTCGCGCAACTCGGTACCCGGGGAGGGTTGTTTCCCCACGATACCGTCGCGGCGGAGTGCAGTCACCACAACCCCAAGTTCGGTCAACGCCACGGTTTCCACGGTTTGTCCGACGGCAGCGGCTTCCGAGGTCAGGACAAGGTTGCGCAACTCTTCCCGGAAAGCATGAACTGGCGAGCGGACAGGTGCCTCACCACTCCTGAAAACCGAGCGCAGAAGGGCGTAACGATCAGAACGGACCCTCTGGATCTGATGGAGAATCCGGCTCGCGGGCACCCCGAGGAGATGCAAGAGGTTGGCTGACAGCATGAGACTGGCCTCAAGCGTTTCGGGGATCACTTCTGTCGCCCCCATCTGCTGCAACTCCGCAAGGTGCGCATCATCACGGGTTCGAACCAAGATGGGTAGATCAACTCTCACGGGACGAACCCGGGTCAAAATTTTTGAGCTGATCTCAAGATCCTGATAGGCCACGACCAGAGCACGCGCAGAGGCAAGCCCGACGGAAGTGAGCAGCGCCAGGTCTGTCGCATCCCCGTAGTAGACCGGATCGCCAGCAATGCGGGCTGCCCTCACCCTGCCCAAGTCGAGATCTAAAGCCACGTAGGCAATTCCGTTTTGTTCCAAGAACCGCGCAAGGTTCTGCCCGACCCGGCCATAGCCACAGATGATGACATGGTCACGGAAGCCGGCTGGGACATTCGCTCCAGACTCACTGGCAGATGGGAGCATAGTAGGCAAGAGATCGTGGCCTGTTGAACGCGGAACCACCCGGCGGTTGAAGCGAATCATGAGTGAACCGATGAGAAAGCTCACAATAAGGATGCCGAGGATAATTTGTCCGTCGGCCGGATGTGGCCAGTCTCCGGGCGACACAAAAGCGATCAATGCAAGCCCAAACTCTCCCATGGGCGACAAAACGAGCCCGGTTCTCAAAGCGGTCTCGCGGTCCCGTCCAAACACTCTGCATAGTCCGGTGGCCACTGCAAACTTGAAAAAGAGAATCACCGCGATTCCGATAAGAATCCAGATTCCATAAACGAGCAGCATGTGCGGGTTAAACAGCATGCCAACCGAAACAAAAAACAGGCCTAGCAGAACATCACGAAATGGCCTGATATCAGCCTCGACCTGATGACGGAATTCGGTTTCACCCAAGACCATCCCGGCGAGGAAAGCACCCGGAACAGCTGACAGGCC
>JAKARN010000274.1 GCA_021828425.1 Pseudomonadota bacterium
GTTTGATCCCGCATAAATCGATGACAGGCACGATTTTCGCAAGAAACGCATCCATTGCCACATCCGGTTTGAAGGCTTCGGATCCATGCACCCTTCGTGCAATCCCGGCCTGCACACAATCAACCCCAGCCAGCACCCACCCGATATAGCCGGGTGCGAGTCGGCGATCGATGAAGCAATGCAGCTTGTCTGGTACCGCAAGCGCTTCGCCAGCGTATTCATATTCGATGCCGGCCAGGAATTTCTCGCTCGCCCCGAGATGCAGCACACTCGCGACCCGCGAGCGCGGGCCATCCGCGCCGATCAGGAACCGGGTGATACCAAAGCCGTCCACTTCAAAGCCGCTTTGCAGGCGCTTGGCGCCAGTAAATGTCTTGCCATAGGTGATCGTGGCGCCCGAACGTTCGGCCTCGCCCGCGAGCCAGCGCATAACAGACGGCGTGTCGGTCGCCAAGAAATAATAACCCGGCGCTTCGAGATCCATGTAACGCAGGTTCGGAGCATACAGGCGCACACCGGGAATACGGCGCACGAATGACGTTGGCAGGGTATCGAGCAGAGCGATCTGGTCGATCGCATCCTTAACGATGATGCCAGTGGTGTGGAGCTTTGCGCCGGGATCGGACTTTTTTTCAAGCACAGTCACGCGCAACCCGGCGCGTGACAGAGCTATGGCGCTTGCAAGGCCGGCGAAACTCGCACCGACCACCATGCAATCGGTGTCGCCCTGCCAATTATTAGCCATGCAGCACTCCCTTTAATTCGGCCTGCAGTTGGGATCATTGTTGGCGCGGTGGGTATTTTAGCCCCGATTGCAGTTCGAACAAACCAGAACCAGGACTTTCCCATGACAGGATATTCAAATTTCCGGGGCAGGCCAACACCCTGGGAAACGTCCGTATTTTCAGGGTGTATAGGTTGACCTTCATGGTTTATAAAGGCTCTAAGATTTCCTGGTGGGTCATTGCCCGCGTTCGTCAGCCACCCGGGTCTCATGTGCCATCGGGAGATGGCGCACCTTCATTCCCATATCGCCTTTATCCTGGCCTGCACGCAGAGCCCGGCGGGAATGGGGGTCGGTCGCGCATGCCCACTTCGACAATGGCACCCATCCGATAAGCTGACCCCCGTCTCCCGGGGCAGGTGCGCCCTCCGGGCCCAACCGTCCGGGCCCGGAGGATCTGGACGGCGATCAGGGGGTCTCCTCGGAAGCCTTCACTGCCTTCTCGACCGGGGTCCTCTCTGGCACATCGACGGGCTGGGCGGGAGGCGGCATCCGATTGGACTCAAAGAGCTCGCGCAGCGGCACAGGCTCGCGAGGCTTGAGATCAACCGGACGCGACTCGGACGATGCAGGTGAACGGGTCTCGACCTGCATCAGTTCCGGAGACTCGCGCCGCGGATGAGGTGCCCGCACGGGCGTCTGGGGTGGTTGGATCGGTGCTGCCTGAGCCGGACCCGACTCGCGCTGAACTTCCTCCCTCCGGACGGTCTGGACTTCGGGTGGACGGGTTTCAGACTGTCGAGGGGTCTCCTCGGGGCTCACGCCATGGGTACTGTTTTCCGGCCCTGACCGTAGATCAGAGGGGGAAGGCGCGGTCGGGCGGTTCTCGTTTCCGAAGCGCGAATCACGCCTCCGGTAACGCCCACCGCGATGACCCCGCCGACTGTGATGCGTTCCTTCGGACCGACCCGCCCCCTCAACTGGGGCCCCCTCTCCCTCCACTGGCCGGGTGGGCACCGGGGCACCCCCACCTGATCGTCTTTCATTCCGGCCCGGGTTACGCGCATCGGGACGGTTGGGCAGGCGGGCGGGACGAGATCCGGATGAGGGCATCCGGCGGGGCCGGTTGTTTACACCCCGGCCTGCCGTGACGGACGGTGGCATCGGCGCGCGGCGTGGCGGCGGCTGGGACGCTGCGACCGTCGGGGCCGGCGCAAAGATCTTGGACCACAAGCGTTTGAGGAATCCCGGCCGGGCCTTTTGTGAGGACCGGCTTCCTCCGGGGGTCATGGCGACCCGCTTGAGCGGCTTGACCGCCGGTTCGTTGATCCTGGTTTGAACCGTCTGGGTCACCTGTTGGACCAGGTTCTCTTCCGGATCGGGAGCGAGGCCCGCATCCAGCGATTCAGCATCGGCCAGACTGCCCGACCCCTGGTTTTCTCCCGCCCGTCGCCGTTCGATCCGGAAATCCGGGGTCTCGAGCCGGCTGGTGGGAATCAGCACGACGCTGCTTCGCGAGCGCTGTTCGATGGACGTGAGTGCAGCCCGTTTTTCATTGAGGAGATAGGTGGCCACGCTGACCGGGACCTGGGCCAGAACCCGCTGGGTCCCGTCCTTCATGGCGTCCTCCTCGACAAGACGCAGGACCAGAAGCGAAAGCGATTCGACGGTCCGGATCTTCCCACTGCCCTTGCAGCGGGGACAACTGATCTGGGTCGTCTCCTCGAGGGAGGCCCGAAGCCTCTGGCGCGACATCTCGAGGAGCCCGAAGCGGGAAATTTTACCGATCTGGACCCGTGCCCGGTCGATCGCCAAGGCGTCCCGCAGCCGATTCTCCACATCCCGGCGATGCCGTTCCTGTTCCATGTCGATGAAATCGATCACGATCAAGCCACCCAGGTCACGGATCCGCAACTGGCGGGCGATCTCGTCTCCGGCCTCGAGATTGGTCGTGAGTGCCGTCTCCTCGATATCCCCGCCACGGGTGGCACGGGCCGAGTTGACATCAATCGAGATCAAGGCCTCGGTCCGGTCGAAGACCAGGCGTCCCCCTGAAGGCAGTTGGACCTCCCGCTCGAAGGCCTGGGCAATCTGGCTCTCAATCTGGAAACGGGTAAAGAGCGGGGTGGGATCCTGATAGAGGTGCAGGCGCTCCAGGTACTGGGGCATCACCTGTTCGGCAAAGGCCCGGGCCCCCTCGAACATGCGGGAATCATCAATCAAGATCTCGCCGATATCGGTCTTCAGGTGATCCCGGAGCCCGCGGACCACGATATTGTCTTCCTGATAGATCAGGAAGGGCGCCTTCCGGACTTCGGCCGCCTTCTGGATGGCTCCCCAGAGCTGGACCAGATAATCGAGATCCCACTGGACCTCCTCTGCACTCCGGCCCAGGGCCGCGGTCCTGAGGATCACGCCCATCTGGTCCGGGACCCGGATCTCCGACAGGATCTGCCGGGCTTCCTGGCGTTCCTCCCCGTCGATTTTGCGGGAGACACCGGCCGCTTTCGGGTTGTCCGGCATGAGGACCATGAAGCGTCCGGCGAGGCTCAGGTAGGTCGTGAGCGCAGCCCCCTTGTTGCCGCGTTCCTCCTTTTCCACCTGGACAATGAGTTCGAGTCCTTCCGGAAGCCGTTCGCGGAGACTGT
>JAKARN010000275.1 GCA_021828425.1 Pseudomonadota bacterium
CCCGGCGCGCCTGGATCCCGAGCGGATCCTGGTCGACCGCGATCACGGCGCGGTTGGACAGGATGGCCAGCGCCGCGGGCGAGAGGCGGGCCACATCCGTGCTGATGAGGAGTGGGGCGGCCATCTCCGCCCACAGGCTGAACTGCGTGCGCTGCTCGCGCAGGGTGAGTCCCCGGTTCCCCACCTCCAGCATGTCTGGATCGTTCCAGGCCCCGGGATGGGCATAGCGCCAGAGTTCCACGTTGCCCTGGTAGTTGGCCAGAATGCTCTTCCAGGCATCGTAGACATCATCGTCCGTACGCCACAGGTTGCAGACCGAGCCGATCCAGGACATGACCTCGGCATAGGCCCTGGGGTGGCCGTAGACGTAGGCCGGCGGGGAGCAGCTGAAAACGATGGCCCGGCCGGAATGGCGGAGGGCCCGGCTCACAGCCGCGTACACCCGGTGCGCCACCCTCGAGAAATCGAGGCCCGGGTAGCGGTTTGCGGGCGGATTGCAGTAATCGAGCTTGAGGTAGTCCACGCCCCAGGCGGCAAAGGTCCGGACATCTTCCCGGATGTGGCCATACATCCCGGGACGGCCCTGGCAGGTCTTGTAACCCGCATCCTCGTAGATCCCGAACTTGAGCCCGTGGGCGTGGAGAAAGTGCCCAAGCCACTTGAGGCCCCGGGGAAAGAGCTTGCGCCGGGCGACCAGTTGTCCCTGGGCGTTGCGGTGGCGGGCCATCCAGCAGTCGTCGATGTTGACGTAGCGGTAACCCAGACGGGCGAGTCCGGTCCGGACAAGGGCCCGGGCCGTCTCGACAAAGAGCCTTTGGCTGATGTGGCACTCATAGTGGGCCCAGTCATTGAAACCCATGGGGGGCCTCAGCGCGAGACCGTTTTCGGAACGAGCGGGGGGCGCAGCCAGGGCGAGCCGGCTTGTGCCCAGGACGCACAGGAAGACCATCAGGCAGAGGCGGAATCGGCGCATCAAAGCTCCCGGAGAGACCTGGCACGAACCAGGGCAGCGGACCCCTCGACGCTCTCCAGCGTTCGAGGCCCCCTTCTCGGGAGTGTAGCGAGACTGCGTGTCGAACTCAAGGAAGAGACGGCAAAAGCCACGTGCTCGCGCACCGTCCGGAATCCGTCCCTCAGTGCAGATCCGCCGGCCAGTCAAATCCCTCCCGTCTGAAAAGCCCCAGACAGGCCTCGACCACCTCCGCATCCAGCGTCGTGCCCTTGCCCCGCTCCACCTCGCGGAGGGCGGCCTTGAGGCCAAGCGACGGCCGATAGGGCCGGTGGGCAGACATCGCTTCGACCACGTCGGCCACGGCGAGGATCCGGGACTCGGGGAGGATCTCGGACCCCTTGAGATGGCCGGGATAACCGCTGCCGTCCAACCGCTCGTGGTGCTGGTGGGCAACCAGCGACACGGGATCCGGCAGGTCGAGATGCTCCAGAATGGCGTGTCCGTGCTCCGGATGACTCCTCACGATCTCGAACTCGGGCTGCGTGAGGCTCCGGGCGGTCGTCAGGATCTCGATCGGCACCCCGAGCTTGCCGATATCGTGGACTTCACCGGCCAGATAGAGGGTCTCACAGGTCCGCCGGTCCAGACCGAGGGCACGGCCGAGTGCGGCCGAGAGCGCACCCACCCGGCTCTCGTGCATTCCGGTGTAGGGATCCCGGAGGTTGCTCATGTGGGCCAGGGCACGGATGGCACTGATCGCCTCCTCGTTCCAGCCCGCCTGGGTGGAGTGTTCCATCCCGGTCATGTCCGGAAGGGCCGGGGCATCCGGCAAGCAGACCAAGGTCAGGCGGCGCTTCCGGCCGCGGTGGGTGGTGACGGAGACCGCCTCGAGCCAGGAGATCCGGCCTCCCGCGGTGATGATCGGGAAACGGAGACGCGAGACCGGATCCCCGGCCCCGAGGACGCGGGCCAGTCGCACGCGCAGGGCCTCCTGGTGGGAGGGGGGGACGAACTCCAAAAGGCCCCGGCCCCCAAGGCCACCGGGTTCCAGCCCCAGAAGGTCCTCCAGTAAGGGATCCGTGCCCGCGAGAACCAGGTCCGCACCCAGATGGGCCACTCCCAGTCGCGATGAGGCGACCGGAACCTTCCTTTTTTTCATGCCCATCAATCCCAAAGAAAGGTCCGATGAATGTTTTCCATGTTACCCAACCGGTCCCCGATCCGCAAACCCGGCGGAGTGGTAGACTCGGACAGAGACAGGCGAGAGATGCAATGGCAGCGGTTCGTATTCCGCCGCTGGTCCTGGAGGGCCGGGATCCTGTGGCGAAACGGCAGGAGATCCACCGGGCATTCCAGCGGACCTTCTCCCTCTACGAGAGGCTCTTCGAGCACCTGGCGACAGAGGACGCCTGGTACCGGAAGGCCATTGCCCTGCGCCATCCACTCATCTTCTACTACGGCCACACGGCAGTCTTCTACGTCAACAAGCTCCTTCCGGCCGGGCTCCTCAAGGAACGGATCGACCCGGCACTCGAATCCCTCTTCGCCGTCGGCGTGGACGAGATGTCCTGGGATGATCTCGACGAGCATCACTACGACTGGCCCGCACGGCTCCGCGTGGCCGACTATCGAAACTGTGTCCGCGAACGGGTCGGGGACCTGATTGACCGCCTCCCGCTCGAGCTCCCCATCCGCTGGGATTCCCCGTGGTGGGCCATCCTCATGGGGATCGAGCACGAAAACATCCACCTCGAGACGAGCTCGGTCCTGATGCGGCAGCTCCCCTTGGGCGAGGTCCGTCCCGTCTCCGATTTTCCGGCGGGCACCGAAGGCGGCCCGGCCCCCCCGAACCGTCGGATCCCCGTCCCGGCCGGGACCGTCCGGCTCGGCAAGGGCCGGGAACACCGGCTCTATGGCTGGGACAACGAATACGGTGCGGAGGAGATCCCGCTCGACGGCTTTTCGGCTGCCCGTCTGCTCGTGAGCAACGGCGAGTTCCTGCCCTTCGTCGAAGCCGGGGGATATGCGAACCCCGACTACTGGACCGACGAGGCCCGGGACTGGCTCGGCTTCGCCCGACCCCATCATCCGACCTTCTGGGTCCGCCACGGGCAGGAGTGGAGGCTCCGTCTCCTGGCCGAGGAACGCCCCATGCCCTGGAACTGGCCGGTTGAAGTCAACTGCCACGAGGCCCGGGCCTTCTGCCGCTGGCTCTCGGAACGCGAGGGACACACCCTGCGCCTGCCGACCGAGGCCGAGTGGCACAGGATCCGTGAGACGGCGGGACTCGGCGACTGTGACGGCTGGACCGAGGCACCGGGCAACATCGGGCTTTCCCATGGCGCCTCGCCCGTGGCCGTGGACCGTTTTCCCCAGGGACCTTTCTGTGACGTCGTGGGCAATGTCTGGCAGAGATCGGA
>JAKARN010000276.1 GCA_021828425.1 Pseudomonadota bacterium
CGGCACCCTCAACCTCGGCAATGTCCAGACCCCCCCCGACGAAGGCAATACCTACGCCCCGGTGCGCACGGCCTTCGACGAGTTCGATGTCTACTTCCGTCCCGCCTTCTGGGGACGTGCGCTCGAACTCGGGCTCGGCGTGACCCGCTGGGCACCCACGGGTCTTCCGGTCGAGATCAGCCCTGATGCCTTTGTCGGATGGGAGGTGAACTTCCGTGAATGAAACCGCCCGAAAGATCGTCCGGCGCGTCCTGGCTCAAGCCGGGATCACGCTCGCGCTCGTCTCCCTGTCCGCCTGCGGGTTCCCCGGTTATCACTTCCGGGACGGAACGACGCCCTGGTTGCCGGGCGGTGCGCCGTCCCGTTCGATGCACCCGAAGCAATCCCCGCCGCAGCCTACCCCCGAAAGCCCGGGCCGAAGCGATGCGCGCCCGGTTGCTCTCCGGAAGCTGGATGTCGCGGTGGGCCGCTGGATCTTCCATGGCCGGACGCTCAAGACCGCCTTCAGCAAGCCCGGCACGTGGGTCTGGCACGCGGACTGCCTCTGGTCGACCCCCGGGCGGCTGTTTCTCGAGTGCTCCTTCAACAATGTCTGGAACGGCAGGTCCGTCCGCTCGCTCGTCGTGGATACCTACAACACCCACGATCACCGCTACTGGCATTACGAGATGTTCGAGGCGGGCGCCGGGGGACAACATCCCTTTGCCTCGGCGCTCTCGATTCAGGGTCAGGCCTGGATCGAGTCCGGTATCGGCGGCAAGTCGCGGGTCGGGATCCGGCAACGGATCGTCTACCGTTATCAGTCATCCACCCATGTCAAGGTGGCGATCGAGCTTTCCCGGGACGGGATCCACTGGATTGTGGTCGACCGGGGGGAGGGGACGAAGGTGCGACCGTGAGGGGATCTGGGACAGGCGGCCCCGGAGAGCAGCCCCTCCCCGCAGGATGCGGGTTCGGTTATGCTGTGGGCCCTGTGCGAAAGGAATCCCGGCGGATCCGCCGGGACGCGTTCGGGCAGGATCCGGATGGGGTGCGATGGTTCCCGGGCTTCGGCTGATGTCACACGGTCAAAAGATCTTCCTGATCCTCCTGGGTCTCCCGTTGCTTGCCTCCTGTTCGCTTCCGGGGCTGTATTTCTCAGGCCCGGTCCGGCGGCCGGGCGGCCGGGTTCTGCCCTACGTGATCCGGCCCGTGACGCCCACGCTCCTCGCACGTGAGGCCGCGAATCGGCGGAAGATCGCGGTGGGACAGCCCAATCCCGCGCTCAGCCGGGAGATTCATGACTATGCCTACCGGGTGGGTCCACACGATGTGCTCGCGATCGTCGTCTGGGGACACCCCGAGTTTCTGGCCTCGGCTTCGGCGGTGACCCCGGCTCTGCCCGCATCGGGTCGGATGCCGGCCGCACCGCCCCTCACCCGGACCCACGACTTCACGGTCCATGCCAACGGGGATCTCGACTTTCCTTACGTCGGAGCGGTCCGGGTGGCGGGACTCCCGGTGGGTGCCATCCGGACGATCCTCGTCCGGAAGCTCTCGGCCCTCCTCAAGGATCCCCAGGTGAGCGTCCAGGTGGTGGGGTTTCATAGCAAGACCTACGAGCTCGCCGGTGCCGTGGTCCATCCCGGTCTCTACCCGGTCACGAACGTTCCGCTCACGGTCTCCCAAGCCATTGCCCGTGCCGGCGGGGTGCTCCAGACCGGCTTCGGCATCCTCGGCACGAACCAGGGCACGGTATCCCGCTCCCTCGCCGATCTCGGCCGGGTCATCTTCGTGAACCGCGGCCGTCGGGAGATCCTGGATCTCCGCGCCTTCTACCGGGACGGGGATCTGGCCCAGGACCGGCTCGTCCGCTCCGGTGACATCATCCGCGTGCCGTCGAATTCCTTCGACCAGGTCCACATCATCGGCGAGGTGATGCATCCGGGCGACTACCCCATGTACGGCGGTCACCTGAACCTGGCCGAGGCGCTGGGCGATGCCGGGGGTCTCGACCTCACGACCGCGAACCCCTCGCGCATCTTCGTCTTCCGCGGGGCCTATGAAAAGCCCAAAATCTACTGGTTGAACGCCCGCTCGCCGCTCACCATGCTCCTCGCGAACCAGTTCGCGCTCGAGCCCCAGGACGTGATCTATGTCGCGACCTCTCCGGTGAGCGCCTGGAACCGCATCGTGAGCCAGATCCTGCCCACGGTGGAAACCCTCTATGAGACCAAGGTCCTCACGAACTACTGACGCATGAACGAAAGCCATCCGAAGCCACCCGAGCGCACCCCCCCGAGGAGGGAGGCTCCCGCGCCCTTCGACCTCCACGAGCTCATCGCGCTCCTCTACCGCGAACGTTGGCTCGGTCTCTCGATCTTTACAGTCGTCTTCGCGCTCTTCATTCTCTATGCCTTCCTGGCCACCCCCATCTACCGCGCCGACGCCCTCCTCAAGGTCGAAAAACAGCCGAGCGCCCTCTCCGGGGCGAGTGCACTCCTCGGGGGACTGTTCCCCTCGGGCGCCTCGACCCAGGCGGAGATCGATATCCTGCGCTCACGCGCGGTTCTCATGCCGGCCGTGCGCCAGCTGGGACTCGACATCGCGATCGAAAGCCCCCAAGGAAATCGTTATGACGCCCTCCGCGCCCGCATCGAAAAGCGCTCACTCATGCTCCAGCGCCTGGATGTCCCGGCCGGGCTGCGCGGCAAAAAACTCAGGTTGATCACGGGCACGGGAGGGGAGTTCCGGATCGAGTCCCCGGAGGGGAAGCTCCTCCTGGCCGGCCGGGTGGGTGTCCCCGTACGCTTGCCGGGCTGGTCCGTTTGGGTGACCCGCCTGGTGGGGCATCCCGGCCGGACGTTCCGGGTCGAGCGCATCCCGGCTGAAGCGGCGGTGATGGGACTTCGTGCCGGGATCTCCGCAGTCGAACTCGGCGTGCGCACGGGAATCATCGCACTCGCGTTGGATGGTCCCCACCCGCGCTGGCTCGCAAAGGTCGTGGACACGCTCGTTCACGAGTACCGCATCCAGAACGTGAGAGCCAAAGCGGCCCAGGCCCGTGAGAGCCTTGCGTTCATCGATCACCAGCTTCCACGGCTCAAGCGGCGCCTCACGCAGGCGGAAACGCGCTACAACCACTACCGGGCACAGAACCACATCATCGACGTGAGTGCCCAGACCCGGTCGCTTCTCGCGGAGGCAACGAGTCTCGAGGAGGTGCTCACCGAGCTCCGGCTCCGCCTGGCCGATCTCTCCCAGTCCTACGAGCCGGGCTTCCCCCTCATGCGCGCACTCCTGCAGGAGGATCGCGAACTCGAAGCACAGAAGAAGACATTGCGCACCCGTATCGAATCCCTTCCGCTCAAGC
>JAKARN010000277.1 GCA_021828425.1 Pseudomonadota bacterium
CAGGATGCCCACGATGAGCAGGACGACCAGGATCTCGATCAGGGTGAATCCGCGCTCCCCCGGCGCCCGATGCCGGATCATCGGGACCGGTCGAGGTTCCAGTTGCCGATCACCCGGTGATGGCCGCCTGTCCCGGGAGGGCCGTCAGTCCAGACATCGAAGGTCCCGTGGACCCCGGGGTAGAGGTATTTGTACGGGTGTCCCCACGGATCGATCGGAACCTGGTCCAGGTAGTGATGCCAGTGGTGAGGAGTCGGTCCGGAGGTCGGCTTGACGACGAGGGCCTTGAGTCCCTGGCCCGTAGTCGGGTACACGTAGTTGTCGAGCTTGTACATCTCGAGGGCGGCCACGATGGAGCGGATGTCGGCCTTGGCCTTGGTGATCCGGGCCTCTTCGGGCTTGTTGATCACGTTGGGCACGATGATGGTCGCGAGAATGGCCAGGATCACGACCACGACCATGATTTCAATCAGCGTGAATCCGTTCTCCGGACGGGATCGGGCCCCGGAGATCCGGTCCAGTCGTCGGGTGAGAGATCGGGTGGCCATGGGGATCGGTTACACTAGTTCCTGGAGCGACTCGCGAAAACGACACGCGAAAAACCCGCCTCCGGCAAGCGTTCGCAAGGACCGCGCCTGGACGCGGGGGCACGACCCTCATCATAGCACTAGTTGGAACAGGCCTGGCATGGTTTCCTCTCCCGCACCCAAGTCCCGTCCCCCCCCCGCTCATCTCCGCGCGTGGCTCAGGCAGGCCATCCGGGAGGCTTGGCCGGCCCTCGTGATCGTCCTGGTTTGCGCCTGTCTCCAACTCGGCGGCTCCGCGTGGCGGCATGCGCTCCGCTATGACCGGGCCAAGGTGATGGGTGGAGCATGGTGGCGGCTCGTCACGGCGAACTTCATCCATTCGAGCTGGGCGCATCTCGGGCTCGATCTGTCCGGGTTCGTGCTCCTGTGGTTGCTTTTTGGAGCGATCCTCGGCGTGCGGCGCTTCTGGATCGCGACGGCCGTCGGGGCGGTGGCGGTCGGAGGAGGTGTTTTTCTATTTTCGCCGGGGGTTTTCTGGTTCGACGGCATCTCCGGCGTCCTCCATACCTACTGGGCGGCCGGGGCGCTCCTCGCGGTCTACCGTCGTGAGTGGGGCGGCCGCTGGCTTTTGGCCTTCCTGGTCCTCAAGCTCACCTACGAAAGGCTGTTCGGACCGTTGCCGACTTCGCACTGGGCCATTGGCGGCCCCATTCTCACCATCGCCCACCTGTATGGCGCGATCGCCGGGACTCTTCTCGGCTTCCTGTGGATCGCAACCGACCGCCGAAAGGCCCGCCGGCGGATCCCGGGGATGGTTTGCGGCCCCTCCGCATCGCTTGGAGACCGATCATGAGCCAGACTGCCATGGTTTTCCCCGGGCAGGGTTCACAGAAGGTCGGCATGCTGGCCGACCTGGCCCAGGATCCCATCCTGGTGGAAGTTTTCGAGACGGTATCCCGGGAGGTCGGCCGTGATCTCAGACGTCTCGCGGTCGAGGGACCGGCCGAGGACCTGGATTCCACGACGGTGACCCAGCCACTCATGCTTGCGGCGGATGTTGCCTTTTATGCCATCCAGCGCGCCCGGGGGGGGCTCCTGCCGGGGGTGGTGGCCGGGCACAGCTTGGGAGAATATCCGGCACTCTATGCGGCCGGGGTGCTCGAGCTGCCGGCCCTGGCCCGTCTGGTCGTGGTGCGTGCCCGGCTCATGCAGGAGGCGGTGGCCCCGGGAGCCGGTGCCATGGCGGCCATTCTCGGATTGGATGACGAAGCCCTCGAGGCGGTCTGCCGGACCGTGACCGGTGGGATCGTCGAGCCGGTCAACTACAACTGCCCCGGCCAGATCGTGATCGCGGGCGAGCGGGCAGCCGTGGAAGAGGCCATGGCCGCTGCCCGGGCCGCCGGCGCGAAAAGGGCCCTCCTTCTTCCGGTGAGCGTGCCGGCCCACAGTTCGCTCATGAAGACGGCATCCCGCGCCTACGCTCACGAACTGGCCCAGATCGATTTCAAGCCACCGGTCCTGCCGGTGGTACACAACGCCGATCTCGCGGCGCATCCCGATCCCCCCTCCATCCGCGAAGCTCTGGTGGCCCAGCTCGCAAGTCCCGTGCGCTGGACGGAAACGATCCAGCATCTGCGCGACCGGTACGGGGTTTCCCGCATCGTGGAATGCGGACCGGGGCGGATCCTTCTTGGTCTCGACCGGCGCATTGCCCCCGAGCTCGAGCACCGGAGCCTTGAGGATCGCGAGACCATCCTTCAATATGCCGAAATCCGCTGAGGGGAGATCCATGAACGGGGAGTCAGGTTTTGCTTTGGTCACCGGCGCCAGCCGGGGGATTGGCCAGGCGGTCCTCGAACGCTTGGGGACCGACGGTTTTACGGTGGTCGGGACGGCAACGACCGAGGCCGGGGCTGTGCGTGTCGGCGAACTGTTGTCCCGCCACGGCTGGACCGGAACCGGCTGGATGCTCGATCTCGGCCGGACCGACGTCTCGACGATGGAGGAGGGCGTGCGGGGATTCGAGGCCCGCTTCGGACCGGTCCGGGTCTTGGTCAACAACGCGGGGATCGCCCGCGACGATCTCATGCTCCGGATGGGCGAGGAGGCCTGGCAGGCGGTGCTCGAGGTTGATCTCACCGCCGTCTTCCGACTCACCCGGATCTGCCTCCGCACCATGCTCAAGGAGCGGTGGGGCCGCATCATCAACATGGCCTCCGTGGTGGCCCTGTCCGGCAATCCCGGCCAGGTCAACTACGCGGCAGCGAAAGGGGGCCTGCTCGGACTTACGCGCTCCCTGGCCCAGGAAGTGGGTTCACGGGGCATTACAGTCAACGCCGTGGCCCCGGGCTTCATCGAGACCGATATGACCCGGGTGCTCAATCCGCAACAGCGGGAGCGGCTCACGGAGCGGATCCCCCTGAGACGGCTCGGGACCCCCGAGGATGTGGCTGCTTGTGTCGGCTTTTTGGCCTCGCCGGGGGCCGGGTACATCACCGGAGAGACCCTTCAGGTCAATGGCGGCATGTACATGTCGTGAACACTTTCATGGCAAAGGTCATGAATCTTATGGACTTCATCACTGAGTTGCCGAGCAGGGATTTTTTTTGGCTACAATTGCCGTTCCGGCGCCGTGGCGTCATTTTTGCCAACCTGATGGGGACTCGAGACACATGAGCAATATCGAAGAGCGAGTCAAGAAAATTATCGTGGAGCAGCTGGGCGTCAAGGAAGAGCAGGTCAAGCCTGAGGCCTCATTCGTCGACGATCTGGGTGCCGATTCGCTGGACAATGTGGAACTGGTGATGAGATCG
>JAKARN010000278.1 GCA_021828425.1 Pseudomonadota bacterium
CCCGGCCACCTGCCCCGTGGTACCCGCCGCCTTCAGCTTCTCGTTCTCCGCCCTGAGAGCGTCAATCTGCGCCTGGAGCTGCCCTGCCCGCAACTCGCCAATCTCCTTGCGCAGCTCACCCACGGTGGCCTCGAAGCGCTCGTCCTTCTTGTCGCTGATCTCCCGGATAGCGCTCAGTGACTCCAGATGCATCTCATGCGCCCGCTCCAGGGCACCCAGCTTGATCTCCGCGATCTCCTCCGCGACCTGCTGCCCCTGCTCGAAGTCTTTGCCCTTGGCCTCGCGGAGCTGCCTGTTGTCCTCCTGCACCCTCTCGATGGTTCCATTGACCATGCCGGCCACACCACTCATCACATCGACCACCATTTTGGTACTGGCCAGCGGATCGGCCGCAGTGGCCGCAGGAGCCACCGGCTGTTGGTCCTGGCCGACCAGCGCACGCGCCGCCCGCACACCGGTCACGGCGGGTCCAAACACAGCATTACCAACAATCGCGATCAGCATGCCCACGCCCGCGATGAAAATGCCACGGCGAGCGAGGCGGGGATGGCTCATGGCCTTGACTCCACCGATCAGGAGCGCACAGGCAATGAGATCCGCAACCAGCCCCCCCTCAATCATCGTGTGCCTCCTCCTGGCGCCCGCTCCGGAATAAAGCCAACATCCGCTCTGTCGTCACGAAACCACCGACCACGTTGGCTGAAGCCAGAACGATGCCAATCCAGGCCAGGACCTGAGCCGTTGAACCCTGTGCAGTGAAAAAGAGGAGAAGCGATCCCACTAGAATGATCCCATGGATGAAATTCGTGCCAGACATGAGCGGGGTATGGAGAAGTGCCGGAACTCGGGAAATGATCTCGTATCCGGTAAAAGCCGCAAGTAACAACACAAAGGCATCGTTCATGTCGACGGATCCTCGGTGACCGTAAGTGGAGCTTCGCCGACCGGACGGATTCGGCCCGCATGAGTCCAGAGAGTCTCGCGGTAGACCGGATCCGACCAGTCCACTGCCCACTTCCCATCGGCCACAGCGGACTTCAGGAAGTGCCAGAGATTCCGGCAATACATTTCACTCGCATGCCACGCCAGATCCGCAGCGGGCAAGCGGGGAGCCAGGATACGAACCCCTGCCCGTGACACGATCTCGCCCGGACGACTCAAGGCACAGTTGCCCCCTTCGTCCGCAGCCAGATCAACAATGACACTACCGGGTGCGAGTGCATCCACGTCTTCAGACCGGATCAAGCAGGGAGCCGAGCGTCCGGGAACAAACGCAGCGGCAATGATCACGTTCGCCGCACGGATCTCGCGCTCCAAAAGTTCCCTTTCCCGCTGTCGTTCATCAGCAGTGAGCTCGCGTCCGTATCCGCCTTGGCCGCCGGCAGTAAGCGCAGATTCAACGGCTCGCGCGCCGAGCGAGAGGATCTGTTCTCGAGCCTCGGGGCGGATATCGTAACCCGCAACCCGAGCACCCAGACGACGTGCCGTGGCAATGGCTTGGAGCCCGGCGACACCGGCCCCCAAGACCAGAACCTCGGCTGGACGCAGCGTGCCCGCTGCAGTCGTGAGGAGGGGAAACACATGGCCGGAGGCTTCTGCTGCAAGAATGGCGCCCCGGTACCCAGCACAGGTGGCCTGTGAGGAAAGTGCATCCATTGACTGGGCCCGGGAGATCCGTGGCAGGTATTCAAGCGCCCAGGCGGTCGTGCTGAGCGCAGCCAAGCGGCCGCCGAGCTCGGCCTGCGCCCAAGGTCTCAGCAACCCCAGCAGGCGGGTTCCCGGCGTCAGCCGTTCCACTCCCGGAAGCCCTCCAAGCGTCAGCACAAGATCTGCTCCGGCCATGGCCCCGGCGTCCACCAGATGGGGCCCATAGGCCTCATCGGGGAAACCCGCCGCCAGTCCAGCCCCGCGTTCAACTCCGATCGTAAAACCCAACGCTTCGAATCGCTCGATAAGCTGTGGGACAACCGCAACACGCTTGTCCCCCGAGGTAGCCAGGGAGGGAACAAACAACCGCATGCCGGAATCCTTAGGTTGGGTGACAGCGTGATTGTAACGGATGGCCGCATGAAGGCGGGGAAAGGGGGCTTTTCGCCTGCGGGAAAGCGTGTACAATCCATCACATGTACGCCCTGAACCAACAGGTGCTGCGCACCGACCCGGCGGGAGTCCCGCTCGAGTGGATCGGCTACCAAGAAGCCGTCAAGCTGCATTGCCTGAGTGAGGTGTGCGCAACCTTCGGCCGGATGCTCTACCACATCCACGGCGGTACCAATGCCGTGACTGGAAGACAGAGTCGCATCACGATCCATGCCATCTTGGCAACACGTGCCGACGGCGCACTCTACGACCGTGTTTTCCGTGACTACATTCCTCCCTTGAGCAATCGTGCCCTGTTCAGACGTGACGCTCACCTCTGTCTCTACTGTGGGGATTCCTTCCCGGCGAACCAGCTTTCCCGGGATCACGTGACACCACTGTCACGCGGCGGCCGAGACGAATGGACTAACTCGGTCACAGCCTGCAAGCGTTGCAACAATCGCAAGGCCGGGCGTACCCCGGAGGAAGCCGGGCTCAGCCTGTTGGCCATCCCCTTCGCCCCCAACCACGCCGAGTACATCTACCTCAAGGGACGCCGGATCCTGGCCGACCAAATGGAGTTCCTGAAGGCACATTTCCCCCGTACGAGCCCTCTTTGCATGCGGAACTCTTAGGTCCCCCAAGACATTCAATCTTCCGATACAAAGAGCTTGGGGATGCGGGTGAGATTATCCGCGTGCAGATGGGCCTGAAACTATCCGCCCGGAGTCAACCACGGGGCCGGATCGATGGGTTGGGCACCCCGACGAATCTGGAAATACAGCTCGGCAGCATGGCCTGGCCCCAGACGACCGAGGGGATCCCCAGCATTGACCCAATCCCCTACCTGCTCGTACAGCAGGACATTGCGTGCATAAACCGTGTAGTAACCCTGCCCTTGGGCAACAATGAGAAGCAGCCCAAAATGCGGCAACCAGCCTGAAAAAACCACCTGCCCATGGGCGACCGCCCTGACCTGCGCCTCTGACTGGGTGGCAATCCAGAGGCCATGACTCAAAAGCAGGCCACCCGCCTCGGCGGATCCGAAACCACGGACGATCGTTCCGCGAACAGGCCAAGGGAGATGACCGCGCAGATGCTCGAAGGGAATTCGTTCGGCCGCACCAGATCCGACGTTCGGGAGTGCCGTGCGGGTGGGCAGATGCGCCAACAGGGTAGACAATTCGTGATAGTGGAGCCGGACTGCATGCAGGCGAAGTTCGCCTGCACTCACCCGGTTCGAGAGAGCATAAAGAA
>JAKARN010000279.1 GCA_021828425.1 Pseudomonadota bacterium
CCGATGGTCGAAAGCCTCATTCTGACCCATGGTATAAAAGATCCGCTCTGCACCCTCAAGCAGTCGCGGCATCTCGGCGTCCAGCTGGGTGATCGCAAACCCCTGGTCTGCCCCATACCGCTCTACGGCTCCCTCGGGACCGGCTCGTCGGCCCGTCCACGTCTCGCGCTCACGATCCCGCGGATTACAGAACAGGAGATAGTCGCCTTCCGGACGACCGGGCACAAAAACCGCGACGGCCCCCGGCTCCTCGAAACCGGTCAGGTAGAGAAAATCACTGTCCTGGCGGAAGCGGTGGACCACATCCCGGTTCCGGATTTTTTCATTGGCTCCGGGCAGGATCGCAATCGCATTCCGGCCCATTTCACGCAACAGGGCACGTCGGCGACGCGCCCATTCTTCATGGTGGTTCATGCGGGGACTCCTCGGATGCCGGGGACGCGGTTGCCCCTCGGCGTTCATCGTACAAAAACTGGACCGCCATGCGCACGTACTCGGCAACTTCCAGGAAGTCCCTTTCATCGTTCTCCGTGGCGGCCGACGGGGGTGCCACGCGGCTGATCTCGGCCAGATCCCGAAGCACCTCGCGACCCTCACCCGTCCTGGGGAACCCGGATCCCACCTCACCCAAGGTCGAGAGAAAGCCATCCACCCAGCAAGCCAAGGCCTTGACCCGGGTCTCCAATGCTTCTTCATCGTCGGGCAGGCCGAGATCAAAGTCGAGCTGGCCGCGTGCCAGTTGCTGGGCCCACAGGGGGCCTTGGGCCCGCCAGAAATCCCACTCGGAATTCCCCCACTCCAGGGGCGCCAGAGAACGGGAACCCCCGCTCGCATGTGGGTCGTTTTCCTCCGGTGTCCAGCCTGCACAGAGCAAGCCGCACACCTCTCCCTGCAACTGGTGCATCGGAATCTGCCCGGATTCCCTGCCTCGGCTGGTATTGCTCATGACCCGTTGTCCCGGGCATCGGACGCCTGCATGGGCCGATTTTAGCATGCAGGGGCCCATGAACCCGCTCGTCTCCATCCGGATTTGTTGTATAGTGAAGTTCTTCCGGAGGCAATATGAACTGGCAAGAAGAACTCGCAAGCCTGGAGCGGTCCGTCCATCTCCTGCTTGCCGAAAGGAACCAACTGCAACAGGAAAACCGTTCCCTGCGGACCAAACTGGCAGAGCTGGCACAGGAGCGGGCGACGTTTTTACACAACCGTGATGATGTCCGTTTCCGGGTGGAGTCCATGATTCATCGTCTCAAATCACTCGAAAACGAACGGTGACTGCCACCCCCGTCCGAATCCGCATCCTTGACCGCGAGTTCCAGGTGAACTGTCCGGAGAACGAGCGCTTGGCACTGCTCGAGGCAGCGACCTTCCTGAACGATGAGATGCAAAAGCTCAGGAACGAAGGGAAGCTCGTGGGTCTTGACCGGATTGCCATCATGGTGGGTTTGGACCTCGCTCACCAATTACTGGAGGCCAGGCGGCGGGAGGGACCGGAGTCCGACCGTTGGCTCGAACAGCTCCATCGCCTGAATTTGGAGCTCACCGCCTCTCTCTAGGAATGGCCCGGCAACCTCAGTCGGGCCACACCAATCAGGACAAGCCCGCTGCCTCTTGTAAATACCCGACAGCCGGTGCATCATGGATACGACGTCTCCTGCTGCGCTCGATACGGGCTGGGATTCTCTTCGAGCCTAATGATCCATCCCGGAAGCCGACAGGTCGTTGTTGTGCAGACCCGTCCCTGAGCGGGGAGCCTGAAGATGGCCTCGAAGCCTCCACCTGAACCTCAGGTTCAAGGGCAAAGGCCGGTAACGGCGCAAGCGGGAGATGTCCCTCTTCCGGAGACGGATCAATCGTGCCGGGAGGCGCTCCGTTCACGCATGAAAGACCTGATCCGGCATTTCGATGCCGAAACCCAGGGGGTTGCCGCAAGACACCTGGCCGCGCAACTGACACCCTTCCTCCACGATATGTCCGACGGTCACCTGGCGAGCTACCTCCCGGTGCGGGGTGAAATCGATCCGAATGGCTTTACCGGACTGGGGAACCCGAGTCCACCCTTCGGTCTCCATGTCTATCTCCCTCGTGTTCAGGGCGAGAGTCTCGAGTTTGTCTCGTGGGAACCGGAAGCCGGACTCAGGCCCAATCGCTTCGGAATTCCCGAACCTGCGACCGGGCAGACTCTTCCCCCTGAACGGCTCGGCGCGATTCTGATCCCGCTTCGGGCGTTTGACTCGTGGGGACGACGCCTGGGTACGGGCGGCGGCTTTTACGACCGGACCCTGGAGAAAGGACGGGAGGGACCAATCAGACCCCTCCGCATTGGTGTCGCTCACGACCGGCAACGGGTCGGTTTGATTCCGGAAGCGCCTTGGGATGTCCCCCTGGACTGGGTGGTCACCGACCGGGGCTGGTACCACAACGGTTGCTTCCATCCTTCTTGGCCGGATCTGGAGTGAGGATTTCGGGAAGCAATTCCATGTCTTACTGGCTTTTTAAATCGGAACCACAGGAGTTCGGGCTGGACCATCTGCTGGCCTTGCCCGGACGGGTGGCACGTTGGGATGGTGTCCGGAACTATGAGGCCCGGAATCTGCTTCGGGACCAGATCCAGGTGGGTGACCCGGTCTTTCTCTACCACTCAAGCTGTGAGCAGCCGGGAATCGTGGGGCTGATGGAGGTGGTTCGGGCAGGCTATCCGGATCCCACGGCATCAGATCCGGAAAGTCCCTATTGGGATCCCCGGAACCTTCCAGGACAACCCCGCTGGTACGCGGTCGATGTCCGGCTGACTGCCCGCCTTTGCCCCGTCCTCCTGCTCAGCCATCTGCGTGGCGATCCTGAACTCCAAGAGTTCCGACTGCTCCGCTTCGGCAATCGTCTCTCCATCCTGCCGGTCAGTCCCTCGGAATGGACCCACCTCCTCGCCCAAACCCGACTTTTTCCGCTTTGAGATCCCTCAGCACCCAAGGTCCGGAGAAAAGAAAAACCCAAAACAAAAAAAAACCTGATTTTTTTTTTTAATTGGATATACTCTCCACGTGTTGTTACCCAGCGGAGATTCCGCGATGATGAAACGTAAAGTGACCAAGAAGCGTGCAGTGGCGAAGAAAAAGCCTGCCGCCCGCCGTAAGCCGGCCCACAAGGCCAAAACTGCGGCCCGTCGCCGGCCTGTCGCCAAGAAGAAAGCGGTAGCCAAGAAAAAGGCTCCCGCGAAGAAGAAAAAAGCGGCTTCTCGTAGCAAGGCCAAGCCCAAAAAGGCTGCGGCCAAGCCCAAAAAGAGCAGCGTAAAAAAAAAGGCATCTAGCCGGAAAACCTCGACGGTGAAGAA
>JAKARN010000280.1 GCA_021828425.1 Pseudomonadota bacterium
CCAGCGATTGAGGAGAAGGGTCATCGATTGTGCGGTTCAGCAACAACGCGAGTGGATGAAAGATAACGCTGAGCCACTCGAGATTTCAATCAATCTTTCCATCCAGAACCTGCCCAGGAAGGATCTGGCGGACCAGATCTCTGGAAAAATCCGGGAATACGGCCTGTCACCGGAATACTGGGTATTCGAGGTTACGGAAAGCCTCTTCATGAGCCATTTTGACGAGTCCCTGCACTGTCTCAATGCCCTCCGGGATCACGGATTTTCCATTGCCATTGATGATTTCGGAACGGGGTATTCATCACTCTCCTATCTCAAGCGCCTGCCGATCAGCCGGATCAAGATCGACCGGACCTTCATCCACGACCTCCCCAGAGACCCTGTTAACCAGGCCATTGTGAGTTCCCTGGTTGACCTGATCCACCGGCTCCGGCTCGAGGCGGTTGCGGAAGGGGTCGAGACCGAAGAACAGCAGGCCTACCTCAAAGCGCTGGGATGCGACAAGGCACAAGGCTATATCCTGACCCCTCCCCTTCCCGCCGGGGAACTTTCGGAATGGATTCAAGGGTTCCAGGCTCAGCCCTGAGGCTCCGGCGAGCGGACATGCGACAGCCCACGAAAAAACCGCCCGCTCCGAAAAGAAGGGTCCCGGCCGTCCGGAAAACGCGTACCCAGGGCCGGGAACAGATGCAGGAGAGTTATGAGTATCTGTTCCTGCACCATCCCGTCCCCATGTGGATCTACGATACCGAGAGTCTCCGGTTTCTTCTGGTCAACCATGCCGCCCAGGCAAAGTATGGTTATTCTCGTGACGAATTCCTGTCCATGACTATTTATGACATTCGTCCCATGGAGGACCGAGACCGCCTCAACTCTTTTGTCCAGTTGGCCCATCCGGAACTGGGTTCCGCAGGTCTCTGGCGCCATCGTCTGCAGGATGGCACCCTCATCGCCGTGGAAATCCTCTCCCATGCGCTGACCTGGGAGGGCCGCGACGCCCGACTGGTGGCCGCCTACGACGTGACCAGGCGGGAACGGTCCCTGAAAGACCTCGAGCGGAGCCAGGCCAGCCAGTCCGCCATCCTGCGGCATTCGCTTGATGGCATTATCACCATCAATGAACGGGGAGAACTGATCGAGGCCAACCCGGCCGCGGAAGCCCTGTTCGGGTGGAAGCAAGAAGAAGTCAGGGGAAGAACCATCTCCGATCTCCTGATCCCACCGGAATGGCGCCAAGCCCACGAGGAAGGACTCCGACGGTTCCTTGGCACACACACCTCCCGGATCCTGGGCCAACGCCTGGAGATGGAGGCCCTGCGGGGCAATGGCGAGCGCTTTCCCGTCGAGCTCACGGTTGTGGCCATTCCCGACGGTAACACGTTTTCCTTTTCGGCCTTCCTTCGCGACATCACGGACCGCAAGCGGTCCGAGCAGGCCATCCTGGAACTCAATCGGGATCTCGAGAACAAGGTGCAGGAACGGACCCTGCACCTCGAAGCACTGAACCGCGAATTGGAATCCTTTTCCTATTCGGTCTCGCACGACCTGCGATCTCCGCTCCGGGCCATTGCCGGTTTCAGCCAGGCCTTGGAGGAGGATTTCGGGAATCGTCTGGATCCCGTCGCCCAAGGCTATTTGAACCGAATCCGGGCAGCGACCAACCGGATGGCGCTTCTGATCGATGACCTCCTGCAGCTGGCTCGCGTTTCCAGAGCCCCCCTCAACCCGGAGTCCTTTGATCTCGGCGAACTGGCCCAATCGGTCATGGCAGAACTGGAGGAGAACGGTGCTGGATGGAAAGGCACATTGGAGGTCGACCATCCGCTCCCCGTCCAGGGTGATCCCAAGCTCCTTCGGGTTGTGGTTTTCAACCTGTTGGATAATGCGCGAAAATTCACGTCCAAAAACCCGGAGGCACGGATTTGCGTGGGGCAGTCTGTCCAGGATGGAGAACTGGCCTACCACTTCGCCGACAATGGGGTCGGCTTTGACATGGCATACGCGAACAAGCTGTTTGTGCCTTTCCAGCGGCTTCATGACAGCCGGGATTTCGAAGGAACCGGAGTCGGGCTCGCCACGGTCCACCGGATCGTCCTGCGCCATGGAGGGCGCATTTGGGTACAAAGCGAGCCCGGAAGAGGTACCACCTTTTACCTGCACCTGCCCTTGGGAGATTCTGCTCATGTCTGAAAAAAACATTCTTCTTGTCGAAGATAACCCGGACGACATTGCCCTGACTTTGCGGGCCTTCCAGAAAAACCAGATCCGGAATCAGGTTCATGTGGCCTCTAATGGACCGGATGCGCTGGTGTTTCTTCATGATTGTGATGCCGAAACCGGAAAATATACCAATCCACTCCCGGTCATCATGCTGCTCGACCTCAAGCTCCCCAAAATGGATGGCTTCGAGGTTCTGAAGCGCCTCCGCGAGCATGAACGGACCCGTTACCTGCCCACCATTATTTTGACCTCCTCCAAGGAGGAGCGTGACCTCGCGGAAAGCTACCGGCTGGGGGCCAACAGTTACGTCAGGAAGCCCGTCAGTTTCGACGAATTCATGGAAGCCGTGCAGCAGCTGGGATTGTACTGGCTGATCATCAACGAGACCGTGCCCGAGGAGCACCCGCTCTAGACCTCCGAGGAACCGCGCCTGAATCCTTTACAATGGAGGGGCAACCCGCCCGGGAGAGGTGGCAGAGCGGTTGATTGCACTGGTCTTGAAAACCAGCAGAGATGCAAGTCTCTCGTGGGTTCGAATCCCACCCTCTCCGCCAGCCTTGTCAGATATTGAACGATTACTTATTTTGCCCTGTCCGTGCCAAATGGGCCACGCGTCATGGCTCGCGAGCGTCTAGTGCGGCTCCCAAATGAGCTCAGTCAATGGGCACGAACGGAAAAAGCTCGATTTCAAGCTGTATCAGAATCTTCCCGTGCATCATTGGCACGCGGGTGCAGTTATTTGCTGGAAAGTTCCAGGCAATACAGATCGCGGCGGCTCTGGAGGCCGAATATGCAAAAATGCCTTGTGCCAGTCCCAACCACAATGCCACAAGGTAAGCACAATCGACAACAAAATCGTTAAGAGCCTCGCGATGTTTGCCTCAAGACCTCCGAGGGCAGTTTCACTCGCGCTGAATATCGTCCACCAGGAATTCATGAGTGCATGTACCGCGATCGGTATCCACAGATTGTATTCCCATCGAACATAGAGCCAGCCAAACCAGATACTTCCAAATCCCGTGAGAGCGATGATAGCCAGGGAGTCGCTAATTCCATGCACCTCGTACAGATGACCCAGCCCAAAGAACAAGGTTGGCAGGATGATCGAG
>JAKARN010000281.1 GCA_021828425.1 Pseudomonadota bacterium
TGGTCCACTTGCGATTCGCGAGGTGGACGTGAGGCACACCATAAATTTCCACATCGTTGGGATTGTGTGAGCCGACTCAGGCCAAGTATACTTGGCAAGGGATAAGGGAGGCTTAGGTATCAAGCTCGCATGAACAATCCTAAAAGATACATCGTTTTGTTCCACAAACTTCGTCCATGGCTTCTCCGATCTTTGGTCATTGTCGGTTTGATGGCTGTGGGGGTGACGGTCTGGGTCAAATCCGAGCAAGCTTCTCAGACTCGCTCCAAGCTGACGCCCGGTGCGGTATCACCGAAGCCGAACGGTGTGCTGATTTCCTCTCCCCAGTCTTACACGGCATTGCGTCCTGCGTCCGTTTCTCCGGTCTCAGACACAGGACCCAGGGAAAACGCTAGCGAACTGGCAGTGGATCTTTCAAAAGCCCTCCCAGGCTTTGCGGCTGATGCCGAGCAGTTTGCCGACGAGCTGGAATCTTCCCAATCCGGTCACAGCTTCCATGCGAGAATTCACGAACAGGATCAGGCCATCCGGGCCGCGTTCGAAAGCGGCAACACCACCGAGGCAGCGCAGCTGCGGCATGCCCTGGAGACCTGGGAGCATCGACAGCAGGCAGACGCGTTGTCACAGGCGAACAGGGCTTTCGCGAATGGTGACTGGGTTGCGGCCATCAATGCCTACGAACGGTGCGTTGCCTTGGGTGAAGGCGGGAACCCCCAAGTCTGGTGGTATTTGGCACAAGGGCTGTCGCATCGCAAGCCTGCTACTGCCCTAGCCATTGGGTACTCGGCTTACCTCGCATATGAACGCGATATCGAGCTCCAGGGCCTGGCGATCACATACCTCCCCGACTGGGCCAGCCTCGCACGCAAACACTTTCACGGACCTGCCCTGCTCATCATTGATAATTCCAAATCCGCAGCTTACCTGGCATATCAAAACTACCTCAAGCAGAAACCCCGCGACATCGCTATCCTGCTTCCCGCCCTCGAACTCCTGGTTCGCAATCTCGCGGCTCAGCATGACTACCTTGGAGAAATCCGTCTTCTGGAGGCGATGTACCGGAGCTATCCCGGGAATGTGCAGCTTGCTGGGCGATTAAAAAAGGCTATCACGAACCATGGCTTCCAGGTGCAGCGAGTGACTCCGGACGTCAATGTGTTTCCGCCCCGGGTCTGTGTGCACTTTTCCGCACGTCTTTCTGATGCGCCGAATTTCCATGCCAGCACTTGGGTGAGTTTTCAACCCGCACGCCCCCGGGCTGTTGCAGTCCTGCAGAATGGGGGTGTTTGCATCCGAGGCCTTCCCGCAGGCTCGACGACGGAGTTGCAGATTCGTGCGGGACTCCCTGCCATCGACGGTGCCGTGTTGCCCAAGATGACGCGTATCAAACTGAGTCTCCCGGACCGGAGTTCGAAGATCATATCGGACACGGGACGATTCATCATACCCGCCAACCTGCCACCGGCAGTAGGCTTTTCCACCATCAATGTTTCCAAGGTCAAGATCCGGATCAACCGGGTGCCTCAGCGGGCGCTGATCGGCTTCCTTAGCAATCATCCCTTGCTTCAGCAGGATGCATATACATCCGTGCTGACGGGGCAAAACAGCAAAACTGTATGGCGGGGGACGACTAACATCCCGCATTTCACCCAGAATCGTCTGGTGCACACGATTCTGCCCTTGCCTAGGATTTTGGGAAAACCCGGTCTGTACGCGATTCAGATCGATCCGGGAGATGGCACGCCCAACCCTTTCGGCGATCTCGGGGCCGTTCAACTTGTGTTGCGCACCAATTTGGCACCGACGATCTGGCGCGGACACAACGGCCTCTATGTCCAGGTCCGCCATTACACGACCGCGCGGGTCTGGCCAGGAGTCAAGATCGAGCTCATCGCGAAGGATAACGATATTCTCGAAACGAAGTGGACCCACAGTTTGGGTGTCGCACACTTTCCCCAGTCTATCCTGCGGGGGCGCGCCGGTCAAAGTCCGGACTCCCTGCATATTTACGGACCCGGAAAAGAGTTCACGCTCGTTGACCTCCACAACTCCCCCTTGAATCTGTCGGGCCGCGGGATATCGGGTCGCGCTGCGTTACACCCGGTGAGTCCCTACCTCTGGCTGGATCGGGGTATCTACCGGCCCGGTGAAACAGTGCATGTGACGGCCATTTATCGGAGTGCTGCCGGCCGACCTCTGGATCTTCCCCTCCATCTCATCGTTCGCCGGCCGGGTGGTCAGGTTTTTCTGGATGTCGTCCCCAAACTCAGGGATGACGATGCCATCATCACCCCTGTCCGGCTACCGCGGGCGGCGCAGGGTGGCATCTGGAGCGTGAGCCTGGCCACAGGACTCCACGAACCGGTCTTGGCACGAGCCAACTTCACGGTGGCTGCATTTGTCCCCCCCATGCTCGCCGTTCATCTCGGTCACGCCAAACCGGTTCCCGCGGGAGGCCGGGTATCCTGGCCTGTGCGTGTGCGCTACCTGTATGGCGCCCCAGGTGCACATCTGTCGGGGGTGGCGCAAATCAACATCCAGTCGGCATCTCCCCTCTATCCGCGATGGAAGCACTATCACTTCGGTTTGTCCAGCGAAGTGGAGCCGGGGATGGTCCAGACGGTGACCCTGCCTGCGACGAATGCTGCTGGTTTGACCCGGGTTCCCATCAATCTCACACGGTTGCCCGACAGCACGCGCTTTCAAAAGGCGAGGCTGTCGGTCTCGATCAACGAGCCTTCCGGCCGGTGGGTGAATCGTCGTATCCAGCTTCCGATCATCCCGGACCATCCACTTATCGGCATCAGAGAGGAATTTCGCAACCACACGGTCGCCTCAGGAAAAACGCCGGTCTTTCATATCGCCGCAATTCGATCCGGTGGAACGATTACGGCAATACCCGTACTGATTCGCGTCGTGCGCCAGTCCCCAGAATGGGACATCACGATGAACTACGGCGTTGCCAGCTGGACCTACAGTTACATCAATCACCCGGTACTTACCCGAGGCATCATGCTGCCCGAAGACCATCCCTACGATCTTCGGTTACCCGCACTGGACTACGGTCGTTATCGCTTGAGGGTTGCCGAAGCCCATGGGGGCCTCGCTGCAAGCTCGGTGATTTTTTACTCTGGCTGGCAAACCAGTGGCAACCCTGCAGTACCGCAGCGGGTCTCAGTACGCAGCAGCGCTCCGGATTATGCCGCCGGGAGCGACGCGAAAATCCATGTCTCCGCTCCTTTCGCAGGTCCGGCAGTACTGGTTCTCGCCAACGACAGGATCCTCAAGATCCGCGACTTAGTCTTCCCAAACGGGGCCGGACGCTTCG
>JAKARN010000282.1 GCA_021828425.1 Pseudomonadota bacterium
ACCCGGCCGACCCGGCGGGTCGGTACCCAGGTGGCCAAGAGCAGGACCAGGGCGAAAACCACGAGCAGGATCGCCATGCTGGCGCCGTCATCCGGCGCGACCCCGTAGAGGAGAGCGGAGAAGAGATGGCCCACGAGGAGCATGCCAACCAATCCGGGCACCAGGCCCATGAGGAAGAGCCGGATGGATTCTCCAAGCACGAGACGGATCAAGGCGGGACGGTCCGCACCGAGTGCGGCCCGGATGCCGAACTCGCGGAGCCTCCGGCTCACCAGGTAGCTTTGAACCCCGTAGAGACCGACCGCTGTCAATAGAAGTGATCCGAAGGCGAACAGGCTCACAAGTCCGAGGAGGGTTTGCCGGGTCCGGAGCCGGCGGTCGAGGCGGCTTTTGAGGGTGCGAAAATGGTAGAAGGGTAGGCTGGGGAGGATCCGGTGAAGGGTTTGGCCGAGATCCCGCCTCACGGTGGCGGGTGGGAGAGAAGACCGGATCGCGAAGACCCAGCGGGAAAATTGGTACCAGCCGGAATGGCCGGCGAGCCGAAAAGCTTGCGGGGCATCGAGGTAGACGTTTCCGGTTTCCGGTTGCCGGCCCAGATGCTTGTTGCGGACGGTGGGGACCAGGCCCACGACCCGGAAACGCAGGGCGGGGTTGTGATTGTTCGGGGTGTTCAGCGTGAAGATCCGTCCGATCGGATCCCGGGCCCCGTAGAGTTGGCGAGCGGCGAGCCGGTCGATCACGGCCACCCCCGATTTCGAATCGGTGTCCAGGGGACTGAAGAGACGTCCCCGGAGTGGATCCAGCCCCAGGATTTTGAGGAAACGGGTGTCGGTCACCCGGATGTAGGCTCCGAGCATCGGGTCATGCGAGTTCCAGGGTTCCGGGAAGAGGGCGTTGACATCGGATCCGCCCAGTCCGAAAGGCAGTCCGCTCGAGACCCCGGCATCCGCGACTCCCGGGATCTCCTGGACGGCTCTCCTCAGGCGCTCGAGGGTGATCCAGGGATTGGACGGAGTCGAACCCTTCGCGGCGAGATCAATGTCGAAGGCCATGATGTGCTGGATCCTGAATCCCGGCTTGACGGAGGCCAGGTTGAAGAGGGTGTGGGCCAGAAGCAGGGATACCCCGGCCAGGGTGGTGGCGAGTGCGATCTGGACCGCGACCAGGCCCCGGCGGGCCCGTGCCGCACCCGGGGATCCCCCGCTCCGGGATCCGGCGTCACGGAGGCTGAGGCCGGGATCTCTCCTGATTGCGAGAGCCAGGGGTACCAAGGTCATCACCAGGATCGAGCCACAGCAGACGGCCAGGAGCAGGATGAACAAAACCGGGGCACCCCGGTTGAGGCTCGTCACTTGGGGGAGCACCCGGAGCGACTGGATCCAGCCGAGGAGCCCCTGGGCCAGAAGCCAGCCGGTCAGGGTGGCCAAGAGGGAGATGGCGGCAGCCTCGAGCGCGTGACGGAGCAGGAAATCCCGGGGGCCAGCCCCGAGGACACTGCGCAGCAGAAGCTCTCCGCGCTGGGTGATCCCCCGGGCGATGAAGAGATTTCCGAGATTGAACCAGACGAGCAGGAGGAGCAGGAGGGAGGAGATCTCGACGAGTGTGAGCATGACCTCCAGATGGCCGGTGCGGGAGGCGCGCCAGCCTTCCGCCCGGGCCGAGAAATGACGGAAAAACTGCCGGGCCGGGGGCGGAAAGCGGTGGATGAGACCGGTGGTGAGCGTACGGATTTCGGTGTCGAGCGTGTCCAGGGATTGGTCCGGGGCCAGCCGCCCGATCATGTGACCCCGGAATGCCGTCAACTGGAAATAATGGTAGTTGTAGGCAATGAGGGGATAGGGTTTCCAGAAATCGACCCCGCGGACCGGAAACCGGAAACCCCGCGGCATGATCCCGATCACCGTGTAGACGTTCTGGTTGAGTTCGAGGCTTTGTCCGATCACGTCCGGCCGACCCCCGAAATCATCCCGCCAGAAGCGGTTGCCCAGAACGACGACTTTGGGCTCGCCGCTCTCATCGGCCCGGTCCCCGAAAACCCGTCCGAGGAGCGGTTTCACCCCGAGTGTCGGAAACAGGGATCCTGTGGTTTCGACTCCGGTGACCCGGATCGCCCGTCCCCCGAGATCGAGGTTGTAGCCCTTCCGGAGGTAGAAGGCGGATGTGGCCAGGGCCGGTGCCCCGCGCCGGAAGCGGCGGTAGGCCACCTGCGACATGGGATGGGACAATCCGGTGTTGCCGGGCATCGTGAGCGAGAGGTTGACCAGCCGGCTGCCCTGGAGGTAAGGAAGGGGTTCTAGGAAGCTGGCATAAAAGATCCACGAGGCAGCCAGGATCACGCCCATGCCGAGGGCGAGTGTCAGGGTCGCGGTCAGGGTGAAGGGCCACTCCCGGACGAGGCGGGTCAGGGTCTCTCGGCTTTCGTGGGCGACAGGCTTCATGACAGGACCCTCATGCCAGGGGAGCGGATTTCAAGCTGTCCCGGGACGGAGTTCACCCACGAGCCCGGCCCGGAAGCTGTGCCGGACCGGGATCCAGGAGGCCGCGAGGGTTGTCGAGAGGATGATGAGTATGCCGACCAGGTCGGCCGGGCCGTTGACCTCTCCCACCGCGTAGAGAGCCCCTGCCAGGAGATGGGCCAGGAGAAGGGACAGGGTGAGACCGATTGCGAGACCCGCGCCCAGCATCCAGGCCGCCTCGCTCATGACCAGGCGGCTGATCGAGGCGGGAGTGGCGCCCAGGGCCGAACGGATCGCGTACTCCTGGCGGCGATTGAGGCTGTTCTGGGCCGTGAGTGCGTAGATACCGAAGACCGTGAGGAAGAGTGCCACGAGCCCGAAGGCTCCGGTGATCTCGGCCAGACTCTCGAAAAGCCGGTCGGAAGCGTGAACCATGGCGGTGAGGGAGACGAGATGGCTGATCGCGGTACCGGGGATCGCTCGTTCGAGTGCGCCTCGGATCCGTTGTTCGAGCTCTGGTGTCACCGCGCGGACATGCAGGATCACATTGCTCGCGTTGCTGGAGTAGTTTTTCGTCCCCAGGGGGAAATAGATGGTGCCGGCGATGTGCTTCTCCGGCATGGCCTGCCAGGCCACGGAAGAGACCACTCCCACGATCGGGACCGGGTGTTTCTGACCGATGGTCCGTCCCACGACCCGGGTGTGGTGGAAAAAGCGCCGGGCGAGCTTGGCGCTCAGGATGAAAGCCGGGGCCCCCTGCCGTTCTTCCGCGATCGAGAAACTCCGGCCGGCCAGAAGCGGGATGCCGAGCGTCTGGAAATACTTCCCTGAGACCGGAACCCAGTGCACATAGAGGGATTCGTGGG
>JAKARN010000283.1 GCA_021828425.1 Pseudomonadota bacterium
TGGGAATCTACCAGGAGAACCAAGCCTCAGTGGCGGCCAATCCCACCCTCGGGATCACGACCGCGATTCCCGGTGCCACCCACTGGACTGGCAAGGTCCAGGAGTATGACTTCACGATCGGGGCGAGCAACCGCAAGGAAGGCGCCCTTTTGAGCGTGGGCTACCGGGAACAGCAGCCGATCCAGCCGTCACAGACCACCATGGGCCAGCTGCCCGTGATCGGGACGGGTGTCCTCCTGGGTAATCCGTTCACCGCGGGTGGGGAGTTTGTGATCGACGGCGCGTACGGGCCGAACACCCTGCCCGGCCGCAACTGCCTGCCGGCAGGCACTCCGGGCGCTTCACCCAGCAATGGAAGTTCCGGTTGCAACCTGGCCGGCCCGCTCAATGGGCCTTTCGCCAACCCGACCAATTTCACTGCGGCCGACAACTGGAACTGGGCACACTATTACTATCTCCTGACGCCTTCCGAGCAGTGGTACGCCTACACGCAGGCTCACTACAGGTTCAACTCGCACCTCGAGTTTGACAGCACGATCCTTTATAACGACCGGTCCTCGGTCTCCCAGCTGGCTGCGACTCCCCTCGTGATGGGTGCCTTCGGGGCGATCGGTTATGGTTCGGCGAACGGGGTTTTCCTGGGGGTATCCGCCACGAACCCCTACAACCCCTTCGGGGTCGACCTCGTACCCTACCTGCCGGGTACGGCCGGATACGCCAACTGGTGCACACTCTACGGGACGCCCAACTGCCTGACCAAAAGTGATTCCATGCTCTTCATGACACGCCGCATGCTGGAAACCGGCGACCGGGTCTTCGCCACCAACGTCCAGACCTACTTCTTCGAAGGTGGGCTCAAGGGCTACTTCCGCGCCATCGGGCATGACTGGAACTGGAACGTCCACTATTCCTACGGTAACCGGAACAATATGACAACCGACCTGGGGCTAGAAGATACGCCCCGGATGCAGCTCGCACTGGGACCACTCTCGACCTGCCAGGCGACTCCGGGTTGCGTTCCTCTGGATCTCTTTGGAGGCTACAACCTGGCAACGGGACAGGGCACGATCTCCCCGGCGGCTGCCAACTACATCACATACACCAGCCTCAATGAAGATGCGGTGACCCAGCGCGACTACTCGGCCAACCTGACCGGAACGCTCATCAACCTGCCAGCCGGTCCCTTGGGTGTCGCCGTGGGCTACGAGTATCTCGAGGACAACGGCTACTTCACGCCGGACCCCCTGATCGCCGTTGGCGATTCCACCACCAACATTGCCGAACCCACACAGGGTCGTGAAGCCCAGGACGGAGAGTACATCGAGTTCGACGTCCCCCTCGTGCGCGACATGTTCCTGGTCCACCACCTCTCCTTTGACCTGGCGGAACGCTGGACACAAGCCACCTGGCAGGGTTTTGCAAACCCCATTACCCCCATTCCGCAGAAGTTCGCGCACAACTCATCGGGGCGGCTCGCCATCAAGTACGCCCCCATCCGGAGCCTGCTCATCCGGGCCAGCTGGTCCCAGGGCTTCCGGATTCCCACGATCAGCAACTTCTTTGCGGGACAGGGTCAGAGCTTCGATCCGCTGGTCGATCCCTGCGTGGCCACCCCCACGCTCCCGAACTGTCCGGCGCACCCCGTTCAGGTGATCTCACAGCTACCGGTCACTATAGGGGGCAATGCCAACCTGACGCCGGAGCGGGCCATCTCCCGAACGGTTGGCGTGGTCTACAGCCCGAACTTCATCCCGGGATTCAACATTTCGGCTGACTATTACAAGGTGGAAGTGGTCAATGCCATCACTCCCGGCGGAATCGGGCCACAGAACATCCTGGCGTTCTGCTACAGCGCAGTCAGCCTCGATTGCAACCTGATCCAGCGCGCGAATGCCTCCTACAACACCAACGGCGCCATCACGGACATCCTGTCGCTCAACCAGAACGTCGGGGCGATCAAGACCGAAGGTTGGGACGTCAACCTGAACTACCGTCTGCCCTCGACTCCGATCGGTGACTTCAGCGTCGCGGCCGACTTGACCTTCACGCAGAACTTCGTGACTTCGTTTCTGGGCTTGAGTGCCGCCGGCGTGCCGACGGAGTTTACCAAGGAAGTGGCAGGTTCCGTGACGTCACTCATTCCCAAGCACAAATACAACATCTACCTCGACTGGGATTACGGCCCATGGTCCGCGAACTGGACCCTGAACATCCTCGGCCCGATGTACGAGGAGTGCCAAAACTCGGGGGCGGCAGCATTCATCGGTATCCCTGAAATCGGAACCGGATGGTGCAGCGACGTCCTTTCGGGTCCCGGGAGTGCCCATCCCGACAGCCCCTTTAAAGGCCTGAACCGGCTGGGAACCACGGTCTACAACAATATCCAAGTGACCTATAATCTCGCAACCTGGAATACGGACTTCACGCTCGGCGTGCGGAACCTGTTCAACAAGAACCCGCCGATTTCGATGACGGCCTTCAAGAACAGCTACCAGCCCTTCCTGGGATACCAGGTGCCGGGCCGCTTCATCTACGGACGGATCGGGGTGCGCTTCTAACGATCCTATAACGACAACAAAAGAACCTGGCCCGTGGTTCCGCAAGGAACCACGGGTTTTTTCTTGACGAGAGGGGATTCGCGTTCCAGGCATCCGGATCCACCGGAGTTCCCCTGTCACGATTCAGGCCGTATCGCTTCCACGCGTGGGGAGCGAAGGCATGAGCATCAAGACATGGACGGTCGCCCATGACCCTTGTCACACGCAACGTCTCGGATTTCGAGGCGCTGGGGGTCAAGCTTGTCAACCCCTGGAGCAATGCATGAGGACCGCCATGATCGGCGTTACTGCTCTCCGCTGACCCTCACCGATGATTTCGCCAGCCGTAGTGCTTTCTTTGGCTTGAGCAAACTGTCGGTCTGGTGGCTGAGACTGGGGATCGGCATCGAATGGATCAAACCCGGCAAACCTCAGCAAAACGGTCGCCACGAGCGCATGCACCTGACACTAAAGAAAGAAGCCACCCGGCCGCAATTTCCTGCAGCAGCAGGCCAAGTTCGACCACTTCACGCCCCGATCAGGGCTTGCCTGGGCTCGAATACCCTTTCCACGATCGCACCGTCATCGTGACCGCCTGCGGCCGTCGTCTCTGCTGCGGTCGGCGCAAAATCAACCTCAGCCGGGTCTTTGCCGGCCCAAAGGTCGGAATCCGCGAGATCGCCGACCCGCTCTGGCGGGTGTCCTTCATGCACGACGACTTGGGGTTCTTCGACCACGAAACCAATCGGGCCGAATGCACAGATCATCCCTTCGAGGCCAAGGTG
>JAKARN010000284.1 GCA_021828425.1 Pseudomonadota bacterium
TGGCAGATCCAGAAAAGCCTGGTCGGCCGGGGTGGTGCATTGCCGGTCCTGATCGCCGAAACCGGTGGTGTCAATGCCATGATCGTGGATAGTACCGCCCTGCCCGAACAGGTTGTGAGCGACGTTCTCCAGTCGGCCTACCTGTCCGCAGGCCAGCGCTGTTCGGCTCTCCGCGTGCTGTGCCTGCAGGAGGAGATTGCCGACCGGGTCCTCGAGATGCTCGAGGGAGCACTGGCCACCCTGACGCTGGGCGATCCCCGCTGGATTGCGACCGACATCGGCCCGGTGATCGACGAAGAGGCCCGCGGTCGACTGCTGGCCCATCGGGAACGGATGCAGACCCAGGGCCGGATCCGCTACGAAATGCCGCTTCCACAGGCCTGCGAGACCGGGTGCTTTTTTGCCCCTCTGCTCGTGGAGGTGGATTCGGTCGATTCCATCGGAGGGGAAGTTTTCGGCCCCATTCTCCATGTGCTTCGTTTCCGGGGAGAAGCCCTGGATTCGCTCGTCTCGGCCATCAACGAGACGGGATTCGGTCTCACCTTTGGGGTCCATTCACGGATCGAACGACGCGTTCAGGAGCTTTTCCGCGGAACCCGTTGCGGCAACAGCTACATCAACCGGAACATGGTCGGGGCCGTGATTGGCGTCCAGCCCTTTGGGGGAAGCGGGCTCTCCGGGACCGGACCCAAGGCGGGAGGGCCTCATTACCTTCATCGCTTCGCAATCGAGCGGGTGCTCACCATCAATACATCGGCAATCGGCGGAAACACCACGCTCCTCAACCTGAGCGACCGGGGAGAGGAGAGCCCGGGATGACTCTTTCCCTGTCCCAATCGATGGACTAGACTAGGTCCATGTACAGCATTTTCGAGCTGTTTAAAATCGGGATCGGGCCCTCGAGCTCCCATACGGTGGGGCCCATGCGGGCGGCCCGGGCCTTTCTCCTGGATCTCGAGAAACGTCCGGAGTGGGCCCGGATTGGAAGTCTCTCGGTCGAACTCTACGGTTCACTCGCGTTGACCGGCCGGGGGCACGGAACGGACAAGGCCATCCTCCTGGGTCTCGAGGGAGAGGACCCTGCGGAAGTGGATCCGGATGCGATTCCAGGGCGCCTCGAGCGCATTCGTCGGGAGGGGACAGTCCGGCTCCTGGGTGTCCGGGAAATCCCCTTCCTCGAAACACAACACCTGATCTTTCGCGGCGATAGCCTCCTGCCCCGTCATAGCAATGGCATCCGTTTCACTGCGACCGGAGTCGACCCGGCCCTGTCCTTCAGCCGGGACTATTACTCGATTGGTGGCGGGTTCATCCTTTCGGCCGAGGATCCGGATCCGGCCGGTGGGGGCAGTCTTCCGGCCCCACCCTACCCCTACCGTTCCGCATCCGAGCTTTTGGCACTGACCCGGCGTCATCGGCTGTCCATCCCCGACCTTGTTCGGGCCAATGAAGCCTCGGCCCAGCCAGAAGCCGCGGTGGAGCAGGGTCTCGACCGGCTCTGGCTGGCCTTTCAATCCTGCGTCCAGCGCGGGCTCACCACGGAGGGAACCCTGCCGGGAGGGCTCAAGGTGGTTCGCCGGGCCCCCCGCCTGTACCAGAAACTCCTGCAGAGCCCTTCGTCGGATGGTTTCGACATCATGGACTGGGTAAATGCCTACGCCTTGGCCGTCAATGAGGAAAATGCAGCGGGTGGTCGTGTCGTCACGGCTCCGACCAATGGAGCGGCCGGGATCGTCCCTGCGGTTCTGCATTATTACCGTTTCCATGTCCCAGGAGCCGATGAAGCCGGCATTCGCCGTTTTCTCCTGGCGGCGGGTGGGATCTGCATCCTCTACAAGATCAATGCCTCGATTTCGGGTGCGGAGATGGGATGCCAGGGCGAGGTGGGAGTGGCCTGTTCAATGGCGGCTGCCGGTCTCACGGCCGCGCTCGGTGGCAGCGATGACCAGATCGAGCATGCAGCCGAGATCGGCATGGAACACAATCTCGGGCTGACCTGTGATCCGGTCGGCGGCCTCGTCCAGATCCCCTGTATCGAGCGCAATGCCATCGGAGCCATCAAGGCCATCAATGCGCAGCGGCTGGCCTGCGGAGGCAGCGGCGAACACCGGGTTTCCCTGGATCAGGTCATCCGGACCATGCGTCAAACCGGGCTCGACATGCAGAGCCAGTACAAGGAGACGTCACGCGGGGGGCTTGCGGTCAACGTCGTCGAATGCTGAGCGTCACCGCGTTGGGTCGCCTTTTGATTTCCCGCTCGATCCACTGAATCAGCTCACGGTTGAACCGGTCATCGAGAGTGGCAAACCCGCGGATGGCTCCCTCCGCCGAGGGGGCGGTGCTCTCGGTCAGGCGGAAATCGTGCGAGACCTCCCAGTCGGCCTGGAGGGGGCGGTGCAGGACCGCGATGACATCCAGACGGTCATCCGCCTTTTGGGGTGTGGAAAAATCCTGCTCGAAGGTGACGAGGTGAAGGGTCAGGGTGTAACGGGGGCGGGAGGCGACCCCGAGCTCGGCGAGCTCGACCTCAAGGCGGCGCGACATCAGGGACCCGGGCGGTGCCAGCCAGGTTTTTCCGCCATAACGCCTGAGTTCCTGGGCTTGCCGGTAAAGCAGCCGGTAGTGGATGCTGGTTCCGGAAAGCCAGGGCACGGACCGGAAACCGAGGAAGACGAGCCCGGACAAGGGAGGCGCCACGGGTTGCTTGGGCGCCGGGCCGAAGTCGTAGGTGACGGGCACGGGGGCGCGACTGGGCAGAAGGCTGCAGGCGGCGAAGGACCCGGCCAGGAGAGGCAGGATGAACCATGGAATGGTGCGGTGGATGGTGCGCATGGGGTCAGTGCGGGTGGGTGCGGTGTCCGGTCGGTTCCCGGGCATGCCCAAGGAGCCAGAGTTGTGGATTGCGGTTCAGGCTGGCACTCAGCCTGGACAGGTTCTGGGAAAGCCCCTTCAGGGAGTCGAGCGACTGGTCGAGGCGCGGCAGGGTCCTCAAGGCCAGGATCCTGAACAGGGATCGGGTTTCCATGAGCGAGTGCCTGAGGGAGGCGGGAACGGCTTGGCTGTCCACAAGAAGTTTTTGGGTTGAGGCGAGGAGCGTATTGAGCTTCCGGGCCGTCTCGGGCAGCTCGCGTGCGGCTGCATTGACGTGTCCCTCGATCCGGCCCAGAACCACGAGATTCCGGTCGAGATCCCCGAGTGCCTGATGTATCCGGCCCACCTCCTTCGGCGAGAGCAGCCGCCGGAGTGCGTGGGTCACGGCTGCCAGGTTGCGTGCGCTGCGAGCACCCTGGTTCAGGAGGGTCGAGAGGGAGGGGGGCTTG
>JAKARN010000285.1 GCA_021828425.1 Pseudomonadota bacterium
CCGATCTTTTCGGTGGTTGGCTTGAGCAGCTTCTGGCAGAGTCCACCGGGAAACACAACCATGGAATCATTCCTATTCAGGGCGAATCCCTGACCCAGGCCCGCAACTATGGTCCGGATCGCCTGTTTGTGACTTTGGACGCGCTTTCCGAAGGATGGAAGGCCCTGGATCAGGCAGATCTTGCCCAAGTCGTTCTGCCTGAACTCAAGCCCGATCGTTTGGGTGCCGAGGTTTTCCGGTGGGAGTTTGCAACGGCCGTCGCCGGGCACATTCTTGGGCTCAATCCCTTTGATCAGCCGGATGTTGAAAGTGCCAAGCAGGCCGCCGGACTCCGGCTCCAAGGGAAAAGCCTCACTCCCCCACCCCTTGATTCGCCGGCAAAGGCTCTGGAAAGCCTTAACCCGGGCGACTACCTTGCTTTCCAAGCCTACATCGACCTGGAATCCCCCTGTCGTCCGCAGTTGGAGACCCTCCGCACTCGACTCAGAAACCGCTACCAGGTCGCCACTCAGTTGGAGTTTGGACCCCGCTACCTGCACTCGACCGGACAGCTTCACAAAGGAGGACCGGCAAATGGAGTTTTTATCCAATTTTTGGATGACTTCAAGGAATCGTTGCCCATTCCGGGACAAGCCTATGGTTTTGGTCAACTGATCAAGGCACAAGCCGATGGCGACTATGAAGCCCTCAAAAGCAGAGGCCGAAGGGTTTTCCGCGTCCGGCTGGACGATCTTCTCAACTACGTGGAATCCTGAAACGGGATCTACCCACAAACCGGAGACAAGATTGTGAAAATAGGCTTGGTTGGTTTGGGCCGGATGGGTATCAACATGGCCCGCCGGCTGCTTGACGCGAAACACGAAGTGGTCGGATTTGATGTGGATGCGAGCCTGCTCCAGACCCTGGTCCGATATGGGGGCACGGGGGTCCACAGCCTGGGAGAGCTGGTCGGGCAACTCACCCCACCCAAAACGGTCTGGTTGATGATCCCGGCTGGGCGGGTGGACCGCCTGCTTCAAGAGCTGGGGCCCCTGCTCGCACCGGGAGACACGGTGATCGACGGGGGAAACTCCTTCTACCGTGACGACCAGCGCCGTTCGAAGGAACTGGCTCAAAAGCAGATCGAATACCTGGATGTGGGGACCAGTGGCGGGATTTTTGGACTGGAGCGCGGATACTGCCTCATGATCGGCGGGACACGCGAGGCCTACGCACGTCTGGAGCCGATTTTTGCCGCTCTGGCACCTGGCGTGGCGGCTGCGGACCGGACTCCCGCACGCATCCAACAGCAGCCAACCAGTGCCGAAAGAGGCTATCTGCTGTGCGGGCCCAGCGGTGCCGGCCATTTTGTCAAGATGGTCCACAACGGCATTGAGTATGGTCTGATGGCTGCCTATGCAGAAGGATTCAATATCCTGCGCCATGCCAACGTCGGGAGCCACCCGGTTGCCAACGACGCCGAAACCACCCCGCTCCGGGACCCTGAGGCCTACCAGTACTCCCTTCCCCTCGCCGAGATTGCGGAACTCTGGCGCCGGGGGAGCGTGATCTCCTCGTGGTTGCTCGACCTCGTCGCAGATGCACTCGGCCACGACGCGGAACTGCAATCCTTTCATGGCCGCGTGTCTGACTCGGGAGAGGGTCGCTGGACCGTTGAGGCTGCGATCGAGTCAGGGACACCCGCTCCCACCCTGGCCACAGCCCTTTTCGCCCGTTTTGATTCCCGTGGCGAGAGTGATTTTGCCCGGCGCCTGCTTTCCGCCTTGCGCAGTGAGTTTGGCGGACATGCCGAAAAATCGGGGGCGCCCTCATGACGGAAGTCGAGCACTCCGATGCCTTCGTCCTGTTTGGCGCAAGCGGTGATTTGGCAGCAAAAAAGATTTTCAGTGCCTTGGCCCGTCTCGAGTCTTCAGGGTCTCTACCCCGACAGCTGATCGGGGTCGCCAAAAGCGGCTGGTCACAAGACCAATTCCACCAACGCATCCGGGAAAGCCTAAAGGGGCTCTCGCCGGGGACCGGAAATGCAGCGGCCGAAAGCCTCTGCAAACGCTTTGCCTACATTGATGGAGACTACCGCGATGAGGCCACTTTCCTTGCCTTGGCCGATCACCTGAGGGATGTCCGGGCTCCCTTGTTCTACCTGGCGATTCCCCCCAGCCTGTTTGGAACGGTCGCCGATGCACTCCACCAACACAAGCTGACTCACCGGGCCCGCCTGATCGTCGAGAAACCCTTTGGGCATGACCTGCAGTCGGCCATTGCGTTGAACCGGCTCCTTCACTCGGTCGTCCCCGAAGAACGCCTTTTCCGTATCGATCACTACCTGGGCAAGGACCCGGTTCTGAATCTGATCTACTTTCGTTTTGTCAACAGTTTCCTGGAACCCATCTGGAATAACCACTATGTGGAAAGCATCCAGGTCACCATGGCTGAAAATTTCGGAGTCTCTGACCGGGGGGCGTTTTATGACGAGGTGGGGGCCATCCGGGACGTGGTCCAGAACCACCTCCTCCACACCCTCTCGATCCTGACCATGGATCCCCCGATCAATGCTTCGGCCGAGTCGAACCGGGACGAAAAAACGAAGATTCTAAAGGCGATCCTGCCGATCCAACCCACGCAGCTCATCCGGGGCCAGTATGCTGGCTATCTCCAGGAACCGGGTGTTCATCCCCAGTCCAAAACGGAAACCTATGCCGCACTCAGGACCACAATCGAGACCTGGCGTTGGAGCGGAGTCCCCATCCTGATCCGGGCGGGGAAACACCTCCGAGTGAGTGCCACCGAAATCCTCGTTCGTTTCAAGCATCCGCCGGTTTCCATCACCAACGAACCCTTTCCACCAGGCAGCAACTACCTTCGCTTTCGTCTTGGGCCCGACCGCGTGGAGATCGGACTCGGCGCCCGGGCCAAACGGCCCGGCCCTACCATGGTCGGCCAGCCGCTCGAATTACTGGTGATGCGCAACCAGAGTGGGGAGGAAGAACCCTATGAGCTCTTGCTGGGTGACGCCATCCGGGGGGACCAGAGCCTGTTTACGAGCCAGGAGGCGGTGGAGGCCGCTTGGCGGATTGTGGATCCGGGCCTGAACCAGAACACTCCCGTATATGAATACCCGGTGGGGTCGATGGGACCGCGGGAGGCCGACAGCCTGACCGACCTGCCGGGAGGCTGGCACGATCCATCCGGCAAGGAAAACGGCGGACCGGCACCGAAAGGACCTTCATGATCGATGTGGCTTCCCGCAATCTCAAGATTGCCCAGGATTGTCCCTCCGCCTGTAAAGAGGACGCCCT
>JAKARN010000286.1 GCA_021828425.1 Pseudomonadota bacterium
CGGAAACGCCACGTGGGTTCGAATCCCACCCTCTCCGCCAGCTCTCTCCGACCTTGCCGGACGTCGGTGACAGAGCCCGACAAATCAACTAGGCCTGTTCCGTTGCGTGTAATGACCCAGAAAGAGATGGGCCACCGCCGCAGCCACATAGGCCTGCTCTGTGATCGGTGCTCACCCTAGCTCACCTCTCTCCCCGCGCATCCCGAAGTTCCGCCCCCCTCGAACCGTAGAGAGGTCCTGGTTACCCACCTTCCTCAGATGTGCCCCTGATGCAACCCGGCTGAAATCCAAGGAGAAAGCGTGCCTCCGATATCAAAAAACGCGTGAATCAGACTCCCTGTTTTCTCCCTATAATGACCTGCGATCAAACCCAATATGCCTGCGAGGATGATGACAACGAAAGCCATCGGGCCAAGCTTTGGCCACAAGACGACATGCATCGCAGCGAAGAAACAAGCACTCGTCAGCACGGGAGCGCTCAACCCCCACTTCCCCAAGCGAATGCGGTACTGTGCCAGCGGAGAGAGCCAGCTCTGAAGCAGCCCTCTGGTAAAAACCTCTTCGCCTGGTGAATCCGAAGGCGACAAGACGGCCCTTGGTCAGCCAAGCGGATAGGGCCAGAGAGAAGAGCAGGAGGATCTTTCGGCAAAGAATCCCGGCAGAAAGATCCAGAAGGTCGGTTTTCCGATGATTTGCGGCACTGCCAGCGCAAGAATAGCGATCACAGCGCAGGTGACGAGCGGCAGTAACAGTATGGAGGCTCGGGGCCGCGGCTTCTCTCGTGTATTTTCCACCGGCGGCTCATTCGGAGGCGTCTGCATTCAGCTTTACCGGTGCGGAACTCGGTCGGCGAATCAATTTTCATTATAGCTACGAGCAATTTGCATTTCCATCAACTCAACTCCATCTCCGCGGCTGAACCGTCAACCTGCCGAGGAGGCAAATTCAGCTCTACGTCTTTCGGGCATGAGATCCGGACGTTGCGCGGACACGGCCACTTGCCAGCGCCATCCTTGCCCGGCAGGTATCCACGATTGTGAACTGTGTGCCGATCACATCCATGTTTCCGAGTCTGCAGTCGCGACCGTACATGCGACCCAATCGACACACGTCAAGGTGATCCGGCCCGATCCGCACCGCCCTCAATGCAAACGGCGAGCAAACTGACCGCGACCAAGAGGTCGTGGCCGAATAACTGCTCAGCCGGCACTCGCGCAATCGCATCGGCACGAATCTCTGCTCTGTCATTCGTGCGCGCAGCAGTTTGAGGAATAGATCAGCGAAGGCAAGTCCGATGATCGAGGGAATGTCCCCATGCGAGCAGCGGCTGGCGAAACAGTGGGCAGGGAACACCCATCGCGCGTTTCATCGATCGAGAGCAATGTGGCTGGCACTTTTCTCTCTCCGTCACTTGAGGAACAGGGCCAGACCTCAGGCCCAAATAAGCCCCACCCACGGCTTCGCGAGGGAGCGTCTGGCGCATGCCGGTTCAGTGTTGGATATTGATGAGAGGCCGCCCCCGAACAAGATCCGGATTCCAGTTCACCGGACTTTGTGGTGCAGGAGCGGGAGCCGTCTCCACAGATTCTGGACAAACAGATACCATGCAGGGTGAATAGGCCCCATATCCATATCCTCCGAATCCATATCCATACCCGTAGGGATACCCAAACGGTCCGTAACCCGTGGTACGACTGTAGAACAGCGAGGCTGAAAGCTCGATATGCCGGTTGATCCAGTAGTTACCCTGAGTGTAGAAGTACCACTGGTTCATGCCGGGATATCCGAATCCCGGCGCGTTATAGGGCTGTCCGTTTAAGTAACCCGCACTCACGATCACACTGCCCCGGTTGTTACCGACCGCAAAACCCACGTTATAGCCCTGGGTCACACCTCCCCAATGACCCGGGGTTTCATAGACCCCGAGGAAGGCGCTTGCCATGGCCGTGGACCAAGTCTGGCTGGTGATAACATTGACCACTCCGCCACCGGAGGAGTTGCCCTGGACGCTTGGCGGATCTGTTGCGGGTGGAAGAACTTCGACCTTGGAGATGGTCGAGGCCGGGATCAAGAGACTTGAGCCCAGGGGGGTGCCGGAATCGGCGAGCCAGCGATGGCCATTGACGAGAACCAAGGGTCGCGGCTGCGCCTCAGCCAACTGGCGGAGCACAGGGTCTGCCTGTCTGGTCCGTGCTCCATACTCCGAAATCGATTCGAGGAGATTACCTTTCGCGATATTGCCGCGCAGCCGGAGTTCCCGAGGGCTCAAGACAATGAGAGAGGGGACCGTATGCCGCACTGAGAGATTTTCGTGGGGATTCTGGCCAGCCCCGGATCCGACCCCTGCTCGAACTTGCGCCAAGGCGGGGGTCGAGATAAGACACGTGGCGAAGACGGCGGCCCAGACCCCGGCTTGCCCTCGTTGCATGCCTTTGTGCTTGCTCATGCCGGTAGACCTCCCACGCGAACGCTGGGAAACTAGCCCAAAACAGACGGTATGTTTATTTTTTACGCCAGCTCGACCGAGCTGTCAAGCCGTTCTTGAAAGCCATCTGCTTCAATTGCTCCTATTCTTTTTGACATTGAGGTTGGCCCCTTCCAGCCCGCTCGTGAACAAACCGTTAAACTATGGGGATTGGGTGCGCCCGTAGCTCAGTTGGATAGAGTACAGCCCTCCGAAGGCTGGGGTCACAGGTTCGAATCCTGTCGGGCGCGCCATCCCTTCACAGATCGTGACACCCTGGACCCGCGACCCTGGCAGGGATTCAATCAGGATCTTCCTTTCATTTACCGGGGCTCGCCCCAGATTCTTCTTCACGGGATCGCTGCCGTGACTTCGCTGGCCTGTCTCCCGCTTCATTCGCCCCGATCAGTTGGTGAAGCAGGCTCGACTCTCTTTTGTAAAAGCCTTCGGTATGCAGCGAATCCTCGAGCTTGAGCATCTCATAGTCGAGATGGTGGACAATCTCGTGAAGGAGCGTACGGAGAAAGGTTTTGAACGCGACCACCTGCCTCCGCTGGACCGTCCGCATCCAGACTGTAATCAGTGGTCGGGCCCTGACCTGATCGGCCTCGTAGAGACCGTGGAGTTCTCCATGTGAGTTGGAGGGACGCCGTTCGAGGACCCGCACTCTGACCGGGGGACTCCCAAAAGCATCCGTCAGGAGCTGGGCAAGCGCTTGGGCTGCTATTTCCACCGCTGGCCGAGATTCGCTGGCCAGTGCATTTCGGAGGTTGGTCACGGTTTCTTGGGAAATCGCTCCGGGGTCCAGCGGCAGGGTCTCGATCCGG
>JAKARN010000287.1 GCA_021828425.1 Pseudomonadota bacterium
GGGCACGGGCCGGCTCATGCGCCCCAAGATCCTTCCGCGCCAGATCCAGCGTCTTCCGGACCTCGAGTGCGGAAGCCTCCCGCCCCAGCTCGCGATCGGCGGGATATCGCCGGGCGAGCGCCGCATAGACCACCGCCGCCCGCCCCGGATGGCCAAGCGCCAGATCCGCCCGGGCCACGACCAGTCCACTGCCGTAAGGATCCTGCCCGCTCCGGTAGAGCGGCCCGGCCAGGACCAGGGCACGGGCCGGCTCATGGGCAGAAAGCGCCCGCCGGGCAGCGGCCAGGCCGGCACCCAACCGAAGCTGCCCAGCCTTTTTCCGAAGGTGGAGATCAGCGGGGTAACGCTTCACAAGGCTCGCGTAGATGCGCTTCGCCGCATCCAGCTGATGCACGGCGAGTTCGGCCTGGGCCAGGATTTCTCCGGCCCGGTAGCGGTCCTGTCCGGCCCGATAGACCGGTCCGGCGAGCGCTATGGCCTTGTGGGGATGACCGGTCGTGAGTGCGCGCCGGGCCTGATCGAGGCGGGCCCGGGTCGTCAGGCGCCGGAGAAGTCCGGCAATGGAGGCATCATGCGGATAGCGTGCCTCGAGGGAGACTCCCATGGCGATCGCACGGTTCAGGTGGTGCTCGAGGAGCGTGGCATGGAGCAGGATGACCCCGGCCCGGTAGGGATCCGGCCCTCGGGGGTACCAGGGTGTCATGAGACGGATCGCACGGCCCGCCTTTCCCCGACGGAGATCGGTCTCGGCGTCGGCAAAACGGAAATCCTGCTCGCAATGGACCACGGCTCGACGAAGCGCGGCATTGCGGATGGGACTCGTGATCTGCCGGATCAGCTGCCGGGCGGCTCCCAACTCGCCGCTCCGGCAATGCGAAGCGAGTACCAGGGCCAGAATGCCCGGGTGACGCGGAGAACGGCCCGCCGTGGCCGGCTGGCTTTCGATCTGGTTCACAAGATAGACCGCCGCCGCGATAACGACCGCGCTGGCCACAGCCACGGCCACGAACCTGAGATTTCTCATGAACCCAGTCCCTCGAGGATCCAGCCGGCGAAGCTCGCGTAGGCCGGTCTCCGGCCGAGAAGACGACGCAGTCGGTCCGGATGCGAATGGAAGGACAGGCGAGAGCCCTTGACCGCGTAGTGATAGACCACACGGTCAGCCATCGTGATCCGTCTTCTGAGATCGAGATGTCCCTTCGCGTTTTGGAGTTCACGCCGGAACTCGTGGCGCGTCAGGAAGAAATGGTCTTGATCGGGCAGGGAAGCGGTTTCGATCCCCAAGTAGACCGGCTTGCCGAGCCGCTGGCCCTCGCAGAGCCCTGGCCGGGCCAGGGCCAGAACAGCCGGGTAACGGGAGCGGTAGGCCATGATCACGACGGCATCCGCCTGTCTCTGGACATAGGTGAGGAGGCTTCCGCCCTTCCAGGGGACCTGGTCGAACCAGAACGGCACGACCACGCTCCACGGGATCGCCCGTCCGATGCGGGCGCGGATGTCCCGGATGAGCCGGGCATAACGGAGGTAGTCCCTCCGCTTCTGCCGTGCAAAATCCGGGAGCGCGTAGGGCTCGATGTCGAACTGGAGACCGGAAAAGCCGTGGACGTGGTTGCGGTTGAAATCCAGGACGGCATTGATCGTGGTCTCGAGACGCTTGGGATGGTCGATGTCCGCGGGTTCCCCGGTCAAGGCCACCACGCGGATGCCCCGGGTTTCAAGCTCGGCCACGAGCCGAGACAGGGCCCCCAGGGGTCTTTCCACCTCCAGGTCCAGCTGATTGAGTCCGAGCCTCCGCATCTCACGGCGGAGCCGTCTTCGCGCCCGAGTCCGGGTGAGGAGATGATGGGTTTTCCAGTACCAGGCACCCCGGGTCCACGGACGCGGCGCGGGCTCTCGCGGCTCGCACATCACGCCGCGTGGATGGGCGACTTTGGCCGGCAGTCTCTCGAGATAGCTGATTTCCGGGGGGCGATGGCTTGTGTAGGTGACCTCGACATAGCGGGCGTGCTCGAGCCGGACGGGATTGACTTCTACGCGTGGCGGCTGGGGTGTGGACGCACAACCGCCGAGCAGGCTGGGGAAGAGGATCACAGCAGGCAGGAACTCCCGCCACAGAATCCCCGCCGAGGAGCACGAGAGGTCTTGCTTTTCGTGCCCGCGCATGAAGATACTGCCCATCGAATCCCCGGAACGCAAGGCCGTGGCTCAAATGCCATGGGGCCTTGTAATCTCCCCGAGATTTTTTGCCATTCCATTGACACCCCGGTGGAGGGAGTAGTGGGAATTATAACATCCTGTATTGCCAGGGCCGACCATCCGTTCCACACCATCCGTTCCACACGCAGGGGATCGGCAGTGGCCAGTGCGGAGAGCCGGTCCCATGACCGGTGCGTATGGAGACGGTTCCAAGCCTCCTCGAGCGGATTGTCCATCAGAGACTGAGGGACCTCTCTCGCTTGGATTTCACCGCCGGAAAAAACCACCAAAGAAGATCGGGTACGGGAAACCGCCCCACACGCCAAAGGGAAAAGGACCTCCGTATCCGCCACCCTGAATCTCGACCGACCCACCCCAGAAGACGGGATAGGGATCCATCCCCGGCCAGCCTGGGTCCGCCTCGAAGCCATAGCTTCCGGGCACAGCCCAGGAATGGCTCCACTCGTAGGCACGGCGGGCGTTGCGGTAGTATCGGCCGGACAGGTCGGGTGTCAGGATCCTGCTCTGGATCTGGCTGGGCTGGATCACCACCTGCCCGGACGCAAAGACGGGCCTCAACCGGAGCCCCCCGGCAAGATGCCAGAAACGGGGGTGGGCCCGGAGGCGGGGGAGCACCTGCGCCTGCCAGGTGCGGTATTGTCCCAGTGCACTCCCGAAGGCCGTCCACCAGCGGGGATGATGGATCTGCCACCAGTCGGCGACCGTCCCGCGCCACCAGGCGAAGTAGGCGGCATCGGCCTCGATCGGGGGTGGCGGACCGAAGGTGAGTGCGTGCGGAATGACGACACCGGCAGCCTGTGGCGGTTGCCAGGGTCCTGAGGCAAGGGGTGCCACGGTCCAACGGTTCGTCTGCCAGCGGAAGTAGTCGCCGTTGCCGTAATAGACAAAGATCCGGTCCCGGGGGAGCCAGAAGACGTTGACCGCATGCCCGACCGGAAAGGCGAAAACCGGCACGATGCCGACCCGGTCGGGAACCCGGTGCGCCACCCCTGCGGCGGCTGCCAGAAGAACCATGGCAGCCGGAAGGAGAAACCTCCCGGATCGGCGGAAGGGCGGGACCCTTTGTGTCTCC
>JAKARN010000288.1 GCA_021828425.1 Pseudomonadota bacterium
TGCCCGTAGCGTGTGCTCCATTCCTTCAGACGTTCGTTCCGGATCGAGGCATTCGATCGCAGGGCCCGGCCCAGCAATGCCGGGCCGGCCTGAAAAACGACGTGTCCGGAAGAGGCAGAAACGACCCGGAGCCGTTCATAACCGCGCCTTTTCGCATGAATCAGGTAGGCGATGGCCCGGCCATCCGGATCCCATGAAAAACTATGGGGTGGATATCCGCCGAGTGGTGGCCGGCCGGTGAAAAGCCGCATGGGAAACTGGCGCCGACACGAGAGCGGGGCTCCGAATGCAGGTCCGGAAAGGATCGAGACACAGGCGAGGAGACCGGTGATGGCGATCTGCGCCCAAGGAGGGCGCTCATATCCAGGATCAGTCGGTTGAATCGCCACGGATCACTCCCGGTGCTGCACTTCCGTCTAGATTAGCGGCTTTTGGATTTCCATACACAAATCCGATAAGGGGAGTGGACAGCTATACTAAGAGCTCCTGTCGAAGAACCCTCCGGACTTGACCTCGAACAGTTCAACAAGACCCCAAAGGATTTACCCATGAGTTACGAGCCGCCGCTTGAGGATTACCGCCTTCTGCTGACCACGATCTGTCCCTTGGACGGACTGTTTGCACAGCCCGGCTTTCAGGAACTCGACTTCCCCGTCGTGGAAGCCGTCCTCGAAGAGGGCAGCCGGTTTGCCCGCGAAGTCCTGGCGCCACTCAACCCCGTGGGCGATCGTGAACCGGCCCGGATGACCCCGAAAGGGGTCGTTTTGCCGGCTGGTTTTCGTGAGGCCTACCGGGCCTTCGTGGCCGGAGGCTGGAACGCGGTTTCGGCTGATCCCCGTTATGGTGGGCAGGGTTTCCCGGAGGTGGTCGCCGCCGCATTGAGCGAGATGTGGCAGGGGGCGAATCTCGCTTTCGCGCTCTGTCCACTTTTGACCCAGGGGGCGATTGAGACCCTGCTTCTTTGTGGCCATGAGGATCAGAAAAACCGCTATCTGCCCCATCTGGTATCCGGCGAGTGGAGCGGCACCATGAACCTCACCGAACCCCAGGCGGGTTCTGACTTGGGGCGCATTGAAAGTCTCGCGACTCCGGAAGGGGCCGGCTTCCGGCTTGTGGGGCAGAAGATTTTCATCACCTATGGGGAACATGATCTGACCGAAAATATCGTGCACATGGTGCTGGCCCGGACGCCAGGTGCGCCGCCCGGGACCCGCGGTCTCACCTTGTTTGTCGTGCCCCGCTTCGGGCTTCCTCCGGATCCGCCGGGGACAGCGAACGAGGTTCGGGCACTGTCCATCGAACACAAGCTCGGGATCCATGCCTCGCCAACGTGCGTCATGCAATATGGGGAGGGTCAGGGGGGGCCGGGGGCTCGGGCCGAACAGATCGGTGAGTTGAACCGCGGCATCGAGCACATGTTCATCATGATGAACCGGGCCCGCCTGGCCGTCGGCCAACAGGGTGTGGGAATTGCAGAGCGTGCCTATCAGGCAGCCTTGGACTATGCCCGGATCCGTCCACAGGGTAAGGATCTCAAGGCTGGGGATGACCCGGTTCCCATCCTCGCCCATCCGGATGTCAGGCGCATGCTTCTCACCATGGCCGGTCTTACGGAGGCCGCACGCGCACTTTCTTTCTGGGCCTTTTATGCACTGGACTGGTCCCGTCATGCAGCGGATCCCGAAAGACGTCTGGAGAACGAGCGCCTGATGGCGTTTCTGACCCCGATCACCAAGGGTTTTGCCACGGAAATTGCCCAGGAGGTGGCCTCGCTTGCCATCCAGGTTCACGGCGGCATGGGGTACATAGAGGAAACGGGCGTGGCCCAGCTGTATCGAGATGCCCGGATTCTCACGATTTACGAGGGAACCTCCGGCATCCAGGCGATGGATCTCGTGGGCCGCAAAATTCTCAGGGATCGGGGACAGACCTTCTTGGCGCTTGACCAGCGGATTCGCGAATCCCTGGCCCGTGACCGCTTTTCTACGTGGGCCGGACCGAGGCAGCTTCTCAAGGACCGTTTGGAACGGTTGCGGACATGCGTGGAGCAGGTGCTCCGGGGTGCCGCCGCCGATCCTTACTATCCCGGCGTGGTGGCTTACCCTCTCATGATGATGGCCGGGACGGTTTTGGGGGGGTGGCTCCTGCTCGAAACCTGTGCCGCGTTGTCTTCGGATTCGGCAGTTTCCATCGATCCCCGCTGGCAGAAGCACAAGCAGGCCGTGACCCGTTTCTACCTCACAAGCATTCTTCCTCGTGCCGACGCCTACGCCATGGCCATTCTGGCACCCGAGGTGAGCCCTACAGTCATGGAGTCGTCAGCCTTCTAGCGGGGCGGTTTTCCCATCCGGATTGAAAGGCTGCCCGGTTGGGCCGGATCAAACCTCAAGGTGGGCCTCGGCTATAATTGGGGTGCCCTGGAATACAGGACACTTCAACCATGGCTTTCCAGATTTTGCATCCGGGCCGACCCTGAATGAACAGGGGAGCGGGCCCGGGTTTGGAAGCACGTGCTCTCGAACTCCGTCGGGGCCGCCGACTGCTTGCCCGTTCACTCAGCTTTGGGGTGCAGCCGGGAAGCTACCTCGAACTCACCGGGCCTAACGGGTCCGGGAAAAGCACCCTGTTAAGGAGCCTTGCGGGATTGGGGCGAATGGAGACCGGCGAAGTGTTTTGGAACGGTGTGGCCTTCAATCCCCAGAAGGAAGAAGCGCACCATGCGCGCGCCCTTTACCTGGGCCATACCGATGGTCTCAAAGGCCTGCTCAGCATCGGCGAGAACCTGCGCCTTTTCGCTGCACTCAGGGGGATCCGCGAGCCCCTCGATGAAATCGAGAAAAGCATGAGTTTTTATGGTTTGCAGCACCTGAAACAGATCGTTTGCGACCGGCTCTCGCAGGGACAGCGCCGGCGTGCCGCCTTGGCACGCCTGCATGCTTTCCCGGCACCTCTCTGGCTTTTGGATGAACCGACGACGGCACTGGATCGGGAGGGTGTGGAACGCTTTTTCAGTCATTTCCGGCTTCACCTCGAGAAGGGCGGGATGGCACTCGTGGCGACCCACCAGAGTCTGGCGCGCTGGATCGCTCCGGCGGGAGAAATTGCCCTGGGCCGGTCCCCATGAATCCCTGGCTGTTTTTCTTCCGGACCGAACTCGGGATTTCCTGGCGCGAGCGGCGCCGGGTGATGCTACCGCTTGTTTTCTTTTCGATCGTGGCTTTCCTGTTTCCACTGACCCTGAACCCCAAGGGCAATCTCTTGGCCCGGATGGCTCCCGGGATGATCT
>JAKARN010000008.1 GCA_021828425.1 Pseudomonadota bacterium
GGAATCGAAGGGATCCATCCTGGGCCCAACCTCGGCAAGCGGGCTCTGGAGCACAAGATCTATCCCTATCTTCTTCGCAATGTCACAGCCCAGTACCCGCACCATGTCTGGGGAATCGACATTACCTATATCAGACTTCTCCACGGCTGGATGTACCTCGTGGCCATCATCGACTGGCATTCCCGGTTTGTTGTCTCTGGGGAGCTGGATCAGACCTTGGCGATGCCGTTTGTCCTGGACGCCGTGGATCGGGCTTTTCCGACCGCTTCTCCGGCCATTTTCAACAGTGACCCGGGATCTCATTTCACCAGTGACAGCTATCTCGATCGCCTCCTTTCCCGGAACATCCAGGTCAGTATGGACGGGAAAGGACGAGCCACGGACAACATCTTCACGGAACGGCTCTGGAGAAGCCTCACGTATGAAGAGGTGTACCTCAACGAATACGATACGCCTCGCCAGGCCAGAGAAAGAATTCGGGACTGGTTCATCTTCTACAACACGAAACGACCTCACCCGCCTCTGGACGACCCAACCCCTTGGGAGGTTCTTTCAGAAGGAGAAAAAACAAACCCTCCCAGGAACAGGACCAAAGATTGAATCCGTTTCCAAGACATTCCTCTTTCCTGAGATTTATGTGCTTAGAAAAGGCCTAAAAACTGTCTTGACAAACCGATCCACTTCCCTCGTTCGTATGCAAGAAACTCGGCCCCCTCTAACAGCGCAGCCTGCGGATGGCGATCCGCAAGGCTGATCAGCCGCCACAGCATGGGAAATGCGAGAACGAATATGGCGATCACCATGATCGCAAAAATCCACACATTCTTTACCAACCATGCATCCAGCATGATTAATAGCGACATAAAGCATACAGTGAAGGTAACCTTTCCAATCACCCCCCCGCCCTTCAGAGTTGCCTTTGAAAGCCCCTGCAGCGCCTGATCTAGATTGAATGGCAAGAAGTTCAAGGAACCCTCACACCGCTTCTGATCCTTTGGTGACGCGCTGCAACGTCGCTCCGATGGGGCAGCATCTTTTCACAGCGACGAGCTTTCATGAAACCGCCTTACCGCCGCTGCGCGGCGACGTACCGCTTCAGCGCGTTGTCCATGCGGGTTTGCCACCCTGGACCTGTCCCGCGGAAGAATTCCAATACGTCCTTCGAGATCCGAAGCGTCGTCTGCGTCTTTTGGCCCGATCCCGCCGGCCGGCCGCGGCGGACGAGCTTCTTCCCGTGGTAAAGATCGGCCCCGGCGATCCACTGGCCGGTGACCTCTGGGGCGTCATCGGGATCACGCCAGGTGCGGTGCGAGCCTTTTGATTTCACGCTCATTGGCTTTCCTCATGGAGATGATCCGCCGCGCCTTGCCACGCGGCGTCCAAACGATGATGACAACCCTGCCGCTCAGCCTGCCAGCGCTGATGAAACGGGGCTCACCGTAGTCCCTTCCTTCGGTCATCGAGCCGCGTCAGATGCGGCCCGTCGAAAACCTCTCTGGCCTGCCGAAAATCGAGTCCCCGCTCCTCGAGAGACCGCCTCCGCTTGGCACGGTCGAAGGTAATCCTCATGGTATTTATCGTAGCGACATTTATTTAATCGCGCAACCCGTCCCGCCGCGCGCAGAAGCCGGCAGACGGAACCACGGGGTGAACCGTTGGGATTAGTGCACTGCACAGTCCTGTTCAACGGGGCATGAGCCCGGAACCGGGTCACAAAGCGCCTACCCAGTACATGGACTCCCGGACGGCTTCCCGGCAAGGTTTACCCGAGCCCGGGGCCATCGCGCCCTTTCCCACGCTCACGCGAACGCTCCGGCTCCGGCGGCCCCACTACCCGCGCAAGCATCCGGTCCCGCTCGCGTCTGGCCGCCACCCGGTCACCCGAGACATCGAGGATCGAAACCCGGATCTCCCGCGCCTCCCGCTCGATCCGGCCCAGCTCAGAAGGAGGTGTCATTCTTTACCTCACTGCAAAACACAGCCCCTGATCTACCCCACCCAATGAAGACATTTCAGACAGGGATGGGCAGACAATGCATTTGCATTGAAAAGACAATGCGATTGCATTACTATTCAAGTGTTTCCCCCTTTGCCTGGAGAGCGCCATGCCTGCCACCCTCGAAGTCGAATCCACGCTGACTGACCGCTTCCAGACGACGGTGCCGGAAACCGTGCGCCGCGCCCTGCATCTGGACAAGCGCGACAAAATCCATTACTCGATCCGTTCCGGCGGCGAAGTCGTGCTGACGCGCGTCGAAGCCCCCGAGGGCGACGACCCGGTACTCGGTCAGTTCCTGGGCTTCCTGGCTCGCGACATCGCCAGCCATCCCGAACGCTTGCAGGCCATCAACACCAGCCTCGTCCAGCGCATCCAGTCGCTGGTCGGCGGCATTGAAGTGGATCTCAATGCCGCCCTGTCGGCAGATGATGAATGAGGACGGACAGGCCGACGGATCTGGTCACTCACGGCTGGACGGTTTTCGCTCACCCACTGTTCGGGGCTCAGCTTGAAGCTCTGGTCCTGGAGGTCGAGTCCCTCAAGAAAAGGGATCCGGGCGGATATGGGAGGAAAAACGCCAGCAAACGATTGGCGGGGATCACCCGGTTGGCGTTCGAAATCATCCCGCAAGACCCGACCCGACCGGAATACCGGCCAGGTGGCAGCCTGGGTGAGGGGCACAAACACTGGTTCCGGGCCGAGTTCTTCCAGCAGTACCGGCTGTTTTTCCGCTACCACACACCCAGCAGGGTGATCGTGTTCGCGTGGGTCAACGATGGGGATAGCAAGTGCGCCTACGAGAGCCGCGACGATGCCTACCGGGTGTTCCGCAAGATGCTGGAGGGGGGGCATCCTCCGGACGACTGGGATCAGTTGCTGGCCGAAGTGCGTGCCTGGGGTGAGCGGCTACAGCGATTCGCTGCAGGTCTTGCACCGTAAGGCTTGGGCTCGCCGACGGACAGCGGGGTCCGGGGGGCATTTGCGAGGGTGGGGAAGATCACTCTCCCGTGACGACCGATGGGTTGCGGCATCCGGCATCTTCCTCGGCACCCTTCAAGAAAGAACCACGCTGTCTCAGGCAGGCAACGGCCGCCATTTCCGGCTTGCACCAGACACCGCTTTCTCCAACAGCGGGTCTGCTGCGCCCGAGCGCTCATCTGGGGGTGCTCAACCCGGATTCCGGCCGCTGACCTTGGCCTCCGTCGTCAAGGCCCGCTCCGGCCTCTCGGGAGCCCCAGCCTGCCGGTGCCGGGCGCGCCATCCACAGCCTGACCTGGCGCGTCGGTCGAGGGAGCCCCCCGCCGGCTAGTGGAACAGGTCCCGCACCTTGCTCAGGAAGGAGCCTTTCCGCATCCGTTTCAGGGTCACCGCCCACTGGTCCTCCGCGATCACCTTTCTCTTGGTCTCGGCCTCTTCCTTTTTCATGAGCTCCAGAACCCTCGTATCCTCATCCGCATCCAGCCAGTACCCATGCTGGTTCTCGCAAAAATCCATTTCGAGATCGTAGAGCCGATATCGGAATCTCTTGAGCGGAGCATTGCATTCGGGACACGGGGCCGTTGTGGGCGAGGAACTGAAGACCAGCGTTCCCTTGGCGTCCTCGCCGAAATCGAAAGCCTCATCTTCCAGTTCGTCGAGCTCCTGACGCTCGAACCACATCCCCTGGCAGGAGGGACAGATCTTGACCTCGATCTTGTGCCGGACGGTTGGCACGAGATCCGATTTGCAGGTGGGACATTTCAAGTTGGCCTCCGGCTCATCAGCGTTCGGGTGTCGGTCGGATCCCATCGCGGGATCTTCTCATTCTACGCCACCGAACCCGGTCCGAATGCGCGAGCGGGCGGATTGAAGACCACGACACGTGGGAGGGCCCATTTCCGGATTTCCGGGGTCTGCGATTCAAACCGGTGCCGATTTCCGCCCGATCAACCAGGCGTCCTCCCAATCTTGCTGTGTCAAGAATGATGTATCCCATTCGCTTCTTCATTGCGCGGTGGGGTTCGAGGGGAGTGCGGGTACGATTGGAGCGATATCTGGGGCATTTGGCGACGGTGCCTGGGGCACGCCGACAGGGTCGCCGGGCTCAAGGGCTACTGCACCGGGCTGGCGACGACGCTCGCCGAGGCGGGTCCGTTCAAGCGCCTCGGGAGACCGGGGTGCGTACATACGCCACGAGTGGTTGAGTTCCTTCCTGTCAGCACTCCCACCGACAACGGCATCCATTACCGACTGAAGAGTCGGACCAGGACAGCGCCATCCGAAGACCGAAAGTAATAATGATCCTTGGGGTTCCAACTATTTGCATCACGTTTGCTGCCTTTTCTCAAGTGTTTTTTGGGTACTTTGGCGGCTGCCAAAGTGGACTTCCAAGGGAGCCAAGGGAACTCGGTAAAATGAGCTGCACCAACGGCAAAACCGCTCCCGAGCGCTGCAGAACAGCCAGCAATTCCATGGCGTTGCCAAAATGCGGTTGCATGACCTTCAAAACCATGAATGGCAGCGATTCCCACGGTAACTCCATTAAGCGCTTGCCTGAACTTATTCAAGTTCTTTGTTAGCTTGTTACCGAAACCGTTGCTGCCTCGTTCGATTTTGTCACGATACGTACCAATCCATTGAATTTTCCTCTCGCGTGTTCTGTTACCACTGCCGCAGTCTGCAATCCCAAACATGTCATAGCATGCCGACAGAACCGCTTTCCTGCCGCTTGCAAGCGGCACTATACGGTGGCCATCGACAAAGTCCGTGTCGTAGCAAAGCATGGTGTCAGCCTCACCATCTGTGGGAAAGACTTTCCTTCCGATGCCAACGATTCCATCCTTGTCAATCGCGACGCAAAGTTGATCGCCACTGTCCCCATTGCGAAGGTCTCGCCCATCAACACCAACGATAATTAGAGCACCGGGCGAGCGAGAAAGCGCCTTGACCGCCTCTTTTATCGGGTCAACGAAGCCAGCGTCGCTCAGTTTTTGGATTCTATCTTTGTAGCAGAGATGGCCGATGGACTCACCGAGAAAAAGAAAACCACCCGGAAAAACAACCGCATCCAGCTTATCCCACCATTGATTGATCAGGTTGGCGTTCTGCGTGAGCAGTTTCAAGGATTGCTTGTTGCTGCGTTTTTCCTTTATGGGCCGGCCCCTGACGCAGACCGTTACTAGGCACAGGGACGGCTGGTTGCGTTTATGAAACCCCTTTCGGGCAGTAACTACCATTATGAGGTGAATATATCAACAAATAACAAAAACTGCAATCACAATGTCTGGGTCCAGTACCTTTGGCACTCGGGTTGCTGTCCGGGAAGGAAGGATAGCGGAGATTGTTGTCCTCGGCGCTGGTGGGGGGCTGAGTGGGTATGGGCTCGCCTGTCAGTTTCTGTTTGATCCGCTCCGGGTCCATGAAGAGCAAGTCGGCGAGATCGTCTACGACGAAGAACTCCTCTGCATTGATAGGGCAGTACTCATCGCTATGAGGAGTACCAAGGACTTTTGAACTTGTGCATCACATCAAATGTCCAGATCGATAAAATGCGGACCGTGGGTCGTCGTTGAAGAATCGAAACTCCTTTGCTGCTACAAGTTGAAAGGAAGCGGATTGAGGAGTGTTGCCCGCATGGGGCAAAGCCACGAACAAAGCCAAAACGGGCGGTCAGCAGTCCTGATGTTGTCGGCGATTACCTTATATAAACATCGCACCATTCTTGGTATTCTGATTCTCGGCACTCCATCATGGAGAACCATACGGTACTATTATATGAACATGAGAAAACTCAACAAGAAAGCTGTCCTTAGCGCTATAGCTGAATATGACCGGATTGGTCAGGACGCCTTTTTGAATAAATATGGGTTCGGTAAAGCACGAACCTATGTTCTAACCTACAAGAGAAAGTTCTATGACTCGAAAGCTATAGTTGGAGCGGCGTACAGACACCAGTATGGAACAGCGCTAAAACCCTCTGATTTTTCAGGGGGTAAAGCAACAGTGGTGCGGATATTACACGATCTGGACTTTAAGGTAGTCGACAGGACCCTGGATAAACAATCCGTGGCATTTCCAGAGGAGAGTTCGGGACAAGTTTGGGAAGGAGCAAGTCAATTAATTACGGCTACTGCGTATGAGCGAAACCGAAAGGCGCGCGAGGCTTGTATAAAGGAATATGGCAGCGTCTGCAAAATTTGTGGATTCGACTTTGGTATAGAGTTCGGCCCTGATTTTGAGGGTTTTATTCATGTTCACCATTTGGTGCCGCTTTCTAAAATCACAAAGCAATACAAGGTGAATCCGAAGAAAGATCTTATCCCTGTGTGTCCAAATTGTCACGCTGCTCTGCACTATGGAGGCAAAGACAGGACGCCTGACCAGGTTCGAAACTTGCGCAACAAGCTACGCGTAAACAAGAAGGCCATGAACACCCCCAGAGAATAGGTACGAGGGAGCGGCCCTCGCGGTTTGAGTTCCGCTTCTGGATCCCCGATCTCCAGCCTGCCGAAGCGGTCTTGATGGCAGGATCCCAATCTTTCGGTGCAACACCGGGCCCGAACAAGACGGAGGGGGTTGCCAGGGGTCAGTGCTAGAGTCAGCGGTAGACGTCCTTGCGGTGTCCGGTCTGGACCACCAGGACGATGAGTGCTGCATCCCGGATTTCGCGCATCAACCAGTCGTGCCGACCCGGTAGCGCCACAGACTCACGAAGGCCGGCCCCTTGAGGGCCTTGCCCTGGCTGCGCGGATCGGTGAGCGGCGCGATCCGCTCGTCCATGGAATCGATGAGGCGCCGGCTGGCTTGGCGATCGAGCTTGCGCAACTGCTTGAGCGCAGTCCCGGTGTAGCTAATCGTCCAGGCCAAGCTCGGCCCTCACCTGCTCGGCTGTGTAGAGCTTCTCCCGCCCGGAGTGCACCCGCTCGAGGGTCGCGGCGGCAAGATAGGCTTCCTCAAGCTCATCAAGACCGCCCATAATGAGCTCGCGCAGGTAATAGGCCTTGGTCCGCCCGGTGCGGGCGGCCAGTTGATCGAGCCGCCGCTCGGTCTTCTCGTCCAAGCGAATCGAGGTGGCCATGGATCACTCCAAGGAATACGTGCATTCACGTGTATCACAAGAGCGCTTGGGTCGATCACCGGCTCGTGGTCCCAGCCAGGGCGCTCAAGCATCCGGCGGAGACGATTCCCACCGGTTGGCTCCGTGGGGAAAGTCCGGCAACTGGGGCGGGACAACGCAGAAGCGCTGCCCGGTCGGCGACTCCATCACCACCCAGTGCCGGATGCGCTGGACCACCTGCGCGCCAAGGCGGACGAGGCGGGCCACCTCGGCTTCCCGGTCATCGGTTTCGATGTCGATGTGCACCCGGCTCGGATGCTCGACCCGCTGGACTTCACACCGGATCGAGCCGGGAGGGGTCTTGAGGGCCCGGTAGCGGGCCGTGTTCCCGCTGTTTTCGAGGTCGATGGGCCGGCCGAGCGCAGCGCTCCAGAAGTTTGCGGCCTCATCCAGGCTCGGGCCTTCCCCGCAATCGATGATGATCGAACAAAGACGACTGTGGTGCATCGGGTCTCCGGTCGGGGTGGGGGTCCAGCTTCAACCGGGAAGAGGTCGCTGTCAAGGGCGGTTTCCCACCGATTCCCCCTTGGGCAGTTTGGGGTGGAGCGGGTGAGTCAGTCTCCGGGAGAGGACCGGCTGAGGGGAGAGGATGTTGCAGGTGAAGAAGCGCGGGATCTTGCGTCGCTGTTGCATACCTTGGAGCGTCATCGCCCCAAGATGCCTCCGGCCCGGGATCTAGCCTCGGGGAGCCCCGATGCGCCTCCGCCGGGTCCAGCCCAGGAGACCCCAAAACCCAAGCAGGATCCCCAGCGCCAGGGGGGATAACCCGCCCCCACCACCGCTCGCTGGGGGCGGTGCAGTCACGGTCACCGCCACCGTTTCCGTCACCGTATCCCCAAAGGCATCCCTCGCCGTGACCGTCAGATTGGAGGTCCCCGCCTGGCTCCCCGTGACCAGCTTGAGCGTGCAGCTCAAGTTGGCCTCCGTTGTCCCGCAGGGAGCAGACAGTACCACCCCCGAGGCCGGAAGCACCGCCAGATTGCTGCTGGCCAAAGTCAGCGTGAAGGGCGCCGTCCCGGTCAGCGCGAAAGACTCCGTCGTGCTCGCCTTCTCGTCCAGGGTCGCGTCCGCCAGCCCGAAAAGCAGCGGGTGGAGGGTGAAGAGAACCGTTGCCGTGTTGCTCACCGGATCCGTCGGACTGTCGGCGGCTGCACACTCGACAGGCGCCTGGCCCTGCCAGGTGAAGACATCCGGTCCGCTGTAGGTGGCCGAGGAAGGCGTGTAGGTATAGGCCCCGGTCGCGGCCGTGAAAACCACGCTGCCCCGGACCGGTGACTGGACGAGGGCATCGGTGGTCGCACAGTTCGTCCCGTTGCCGAGCGCCGGAACCGATGAGGTGATCTGGGAACCCACACTGCCCGAAGCACGGCTGTTGCCCGCAATCAGCGCCCCCGGACCCACCGCGACACCAATGGGGTTTACTGACCGTCTCATAAGTAATGCAATTATCAATGCAAAAAGGGGGGCAGATCGGACTGGCTGACACAGCCACGCAGCACACGTTGCGAGGCGCAGGCTTTTCGCAAGCTCGCGAGCAGGTCGCAGCCCAGCTCCGGGATGTTGTCCGGCCGACCGTTGGCCAGCGGATGCTTGGCCGCATGCCAAAGGGCCTCGATGGGATTGAGTTCCGGTGCATAGGCCGGGAGGCTCTCCAGATGCAGTCGGGGATACTTACCACAGAAGTCATGCAGTCCCTTGCGGCCGTGGATCGACGCCCCATCCCAGATCAGCACGACATGCCCCCGCAGATGCTTGAGCAGGTACCAGAGGAAGTCCTCTACCTCGTCGGTGGCGATGTTCTTGGCGTGGAGCCTGAAGTAGAACCCCAGTCGCTTGCGCCTGGGGCTGATCGTCAGGCCACCGATCACCGAGATGCGGGCGTGGTTGTAGCGGTAACCGATCACCGGGGTCTGGCCCACCGGTGCCCAGGTGCGCCGGACAGTGGGGGTCAGCATGAAGCCGGATTCGTCGGCGAAGACGATATGCGCACCCAGCCGCGCAGCGTTTTTTTTACTCTCGGCCAATCCTTGCGCTTCCATTCATCGATGCGGGCCTCATCCCGTTCCAGCGCTTGGCGCTCGGGCTTCTGGCAACTGAAGCCGAAATCATGCAGCAGGCGGGCCACGTGACTGCGATGGTAGCGAACCTTGCAGCACTGCTGAATGACTTCGGCCACCCGGCTGGTGGTCCACAGCTCAGTGGCGAAGCCGCTGGCCATCGCCCCCTTTATCAACCGCTTGATGATGCGTTGGCGTTGCGCGTCGTTCAGGGTCGGCGGCCGCCCCGGCGTCGGACGAACCTTCAACGCCTGGCTGCCCCCTTGCGTGCGTGCATCGCGCCAACGCATCACGGAACTGGGTGCCGAATCGGTCATGCGCCCCACTTCAGCCAGCGAGTAACCTTGATCCAGCAAGCGCAGCGCCTGACGGCGCCGCGCCTCGATCACCTCTGCAGATCCAGCCGGTCTGGCCATGCCTGTGCGCCTTCAAGGAACAGACGGCTATTATTGCATTATTTACGAGACGGTCAATAAGCCAACGGTCACCGTCGAGACCACCGTGTCGGTGGCCGCATCGATCACCGAAACGGTATTGCCGCCACCGTTTGCGACATAGACCCGGCTGCCATCCGGACTCACCGCGACGCCATAGGGAACTGCGCCAACATTCACCGTCGCCACCACCGTGCCGGTGGCCGCATCGATCACCGAAACGGTGTTGCTGCCAAAGTAGTTTGTGACATAGGCCCGGCTGCCATCCGGACTCACCGCGACGATAAAGGGGTCTGTGCCAACGGGCACCGTCGAGTCCACCGCGTCGGTGGCCGCATCGATCACTGAAACGGTTTTGCTGTTTTGGTTGGCAACATAGACTTGGGGGGCGGCCCCGGCAGCGCGGACCATCACGCCCGACAGCAACAGTAACACCACAGCAGGCAAAAGCCCCTGATACAGGGAGAATAGGGGAAGTTTCATGATGCTGCTCCTCCGTTGATCCACCGGCTTGCGGTATAAAGACTGGTTTTTCCCAAGCTTGACCTTAACCTATAGCACCTTCCAGATCAGGGCGTCAAATGGCTGCCTTACCGGCGGTTTTTCCCCGGCAGGAGCCGGCGGGACGGAGTCCCCCCGGGCTTATAATCACGTTTGGCCGGTGGGGAATCCCATGCGCATCCACATTCTCGGAATCTGCGGCACCTTCATGGCGGGAGTGGCGCAGTTGGCCGTGGCTCTCGGCCATGAGGTCTCCGGATCCGATCGCCAGTACGTTCCACCCATGAGTGGGCAACTCGAGCGGGCGGGGGTGCGGCTGTGTCCTCCCGGGTATCGGCCCGAGAATCTCGATCCCGCGCCGGATCTCGTCCTGGTCGGCAATGCGCTCGTTCGGGGCAATCCCGAACTCGAGGCCGTCCTGGACCGTCGCCTGCCTTATGACTCGGGTCCGGCGTGGCTGGCCCAGACCGTGCTGCGTTCGCATCGCGTCATCGCCGTGGCCGGGACGCACGGCAAGACCACGACGAGTGCGCTCATCGCCTACCTCCTGGACCAGGCGGGAGCCGATCCGGGCTTTCTCATCGGTGGGGTGCCCTCGGATTTCCCGGTCTCGGCCCGGCTCGGATGCGGTCGCTGGTTCGTGATCGAGGGCGATGAGTACGACACCGCCTTCTTCGACAAGCGGCCCAAGTTCCTCCACTACCGGCCCTGGATCACGGTGCTCAACAACCTGGAGTTCGATCATGCCGACCTCTATCCGGATCTGGAAAGCCTGGAGGCGGTTTTCCACGAGCTCGTCCGCAGTCTTCCCGGAGCCGGCCACCTCATCGTGAATGGGGCGGATCCGGCACTGGCGCGGGTGCTCGCCCGCGGGGGTTCGACACCGGTCACGCGGTGCCTCGCAGGTCCCGGGGCCTGGCGGGTCGAGGCGCTGGATGGGGGGGCTCGAAGCTTCCGGGTGATGCATCCGGACGGGGCGCTGGGTCCCGTTCACTGGAACCTTCGCGGAAGCCATAATCTCGCCAATGCCGTCTCCGCCCTGGCTGCGGCCGGGGCGGCGGGCATCGATCCCGACCGGCTGACCCCGGCCCTCGAGCATTTCCGGGGAGTCAAGCGAAGGCTCGAGGTCGTGGCCGAAGGGGGCGGGATCCGGATCTACGACGACTTCGCCCATCATCCGACCGCCATTGCCGCCACGCTCGGGACCCTCCGTGCGGAGTCGGCGTCCGGTCGCCTCATCGCCGTGTTCGAGCCCCGCTCGAACAGCATGAAGCGGGGCGTGTACGGGGCTACCCTGGCGGCCGCTTTCGGACCGGCGGATGTTCTTTATGCCTACGATCCGGGGCTCGAGTGGAAGGTCGGTGACGTGCTGGGACCTGCGGCCCGGATCTTCCATGAGCCCAGGGAGATTCTCGGGGCACTCCGGGACGAGATCCGCCCGAAAGACCAGGTCGTGTTCCTGAGCAACGGAGATTTCGCGGGAACCCGGGAAAAGCTCTTCTCCGCACTCCGGGCGTTCCTGGCCGGCCGTCCCCCACCCTGACCCGATCCATTTCCCGCTTCCGCTGTCGCTGACTGGTTTTTTCTCCCGCCGGATACGACCTTGCCTTTGTGGTTGGCCTTGCTCATTGGGCTCATCCGATTGCCGTCGCAAATGAAAGCATATATGCTATCATTTGATCCGTGATCAAACTGGTCATTGATACCAATGTTTTCGTGGCTGCCATGCGGGCGGAAGGTGGTGCCTCCCGAGAGGTGCTACGGCGTGTCCTGCAAGGCCGCTATACCCCCTTGCTTGGGAACGCCTTGTGGCTGGAATACGAGGATGTGCTGGGCCGCCCGATCTGGACTCCGGCGACCACCGATGACGAACGCCGGGCGATCATGGCGGCCCTCGCCAGCAAGGGAAAGTGGGTCTCCATCTATTACGGATGGAGACCCAACCTGCCGGACGAGGGGGACAACCATCTGGTCGAGCTGGCAGTGGCGGGCGGTGCGGCCGCCATCGTCACACATAACGTGGCGGATTTGCGTGAGGGAGGGATGGCCTGGCCAGAACTGCGCATCTTGACGCCACCGGAATGTTGGGAGGTGTTCTCATGAGCACATTAACGATACGCATGCCGGCCGACAAGGCGGAACGGCTGAAGGCGCTGGCCCGCAGGAGAGGGGTCAGCATGAACAAGCTTTTCGAAGAATGGGCGGCCCAGGCGCTCGCCGAATCAGACGTGGAGTGCCGCTTTCGCGCCCTGGCTGTGAAAGGGGACTCGCAGACGGCATTGCAGGTGCTCGAGCGGCTGGATGCTGAAGCCGGTCGGTGACCTGAGGAGATGGCCGGCCACCCCTTCCCTGATTCCTCCGGTGACCCCCGTTTCCGATGTCCCTGATTGAGTTGTTTTTCCCCCCGCAGGCGATCTGGCCCTGGTGGATGGCCGTGCTCACCCTCCTCGTCGGGTGGTGGTACCAGCGGGGGGTCCGGACGCTCGAGTCGCACGTCCGTCCGGTTTCCAAAGCCCGCCGGTTCTGGACCCGGGCCGGGATCCTCATTGCGTTCCTGGCCGTGATCCCCCCGATCGACTCGGTGGCCGGGTCCCTCTACGTCGTGCACATGCTCCAGCATTTCCTGCTCGAGATGGTGGCGCCCTTCTGTCTTGCGCTCGGTGCCCCGCTCGCTCCCCTGATTGCGGGGTTTCCCCGGACCCTCCGTCACCGACTCCTCGTGCCGCTCACCCGCTTCCGTCCCCTCCAGAGGCTCTACCGGATCTGGATCCATCCCCTGGGAGCGGCCCTGATGTTTGCCGGCGTCTGCGGTTTCTGGCTGCTGCCGGGCCCGTTCACCGCCACCGTCCGTTCCGGGACCATCGATGACCTCTGCCACGCCACCCTGCTCTTGGTTGGACTGTTCTTCTGGTGGATGGTGCTGGATCCGAGGACCCGCCGGCCGCGCGACTACCTGGTCCATTTCGTCGTCCTCATGGCGCTCATGAATTTCTTCATCCTGATTGCGGCCTACATCACGATGACACCCCACAATCTCTATCCGGTCTACGACCTGACGAGCCGCGCCTGGGGTCTGCCGGAGCAGGTCGATCAGCAGTGGGGCGGACTTCTACTCTGGATCCCGGGATCGCTGATCCACGTGCTCGGCGCACTCATCATCTTTCACCGCTGGATCCAGGACGATGCCCGGCGCCGGTCGGACCCGGTGCGAAGGCCGGGTGTTCCCCCGGATTCCCGGATCACCCGGGCCTTTCCCTGAAGGGATCGGGCCGGTGCCGGTGTACTCCTGGCATCACCGGAAGTCCGGGTCTCGGGGAAACCCGGGGTGAGACTCACCGAGCACCGCCCGCGGCCGAGAATGCGGCGCTGAACTCGTCGGGTTTCCCCCCGGCGATGAGCACCAGTTTGTCCCGTGCCCCGGACCCTGCCAGAAACGCCAGGCGGGATGCGCGGATGCCGAGCCAGGAGGCGAGAGCCTCGAGCACGGCTTGGTTGGCGCGGCCGTCCACCGGAGGCGCCGTGACGGCCAGCTTGAGGCGTGCAGGCGGCCAGCCGGGCGTCCCCGGGGCTTTGACGATCGGGCCGAGACGCGGCCGGCGCGCACCGGGCTGGACCTTGAGCGCGACTTGGAGGCCCGCCGCGCTCTCCTGCCAGAAAGGCAGCCCTGCCGTTGCCGCCGCCGGTCCGGCATCCCGGGTCGCAAATGATGGATCGGCTTTCGTCATCGAGCAGTCCCTCGGGTCGTGAAGCGGCCGGCCCCGAAAGAAGCCGGTTCCGGCCTGATCGTGCATTCCGTTCCGTGACACGGGAAGATACCGCTTCACACCGGTCAGGACAAGTGAACCCAGCCGGTTCCGTGAGCTTGGCCCCTCCACCGGATCGGCGAGCGGAGGCGGGGGTGCGCGAGGGTGGCAGTGAAGATGCTGGCCGGGGAATCGGGCATAAAGTCAGTCGCCGACCAATCCTCGAGAGCGCTGACTGTCCCCCTTCGTCCGTCTTCTTCGTGCCTTGTTTCAGGCTGGGTTGGGCAGGCTGATGCGAGGCCGGTTTTCCGCGAACGCCGACTGATCCGGATCACCACGTTGATCCCCACCGGTTGTGAAACCTCGTGGTCATCCGGCCCGATCAGGCCTGCCGCCTGTGGATGCGGGGCCTTGCGCCAGAAACCTCAGGCCGGATGGGAACCGGTATACTGCGAAGGCTCCGGGTGCGGGCGAGCCCGCTCCTGCCGGAAGGATGTTGAAAGGAGGAAAGCGCGTGCATGACCGTTGCGGTCTTCTCGCCCACCGCGGCCTTGTGTGTCCTCCCGGCGGGGCCATGGGCTCGGCCGGGTTCGGGTCTTCCAGAGCCGTCCTTCCCCGATCCGGGGAGCGTGTCGACCTCACCATGTGGCCGATCGGTCTCCTGCGTCAGGGGGGGCGATTCCCCGGTTTTTCATTTGGACCGTGAACCCGAGATGACCCGTGAGGCGCCTCGGGGATGCGTGAAAAACGGATCCGCCCCGCTCGTCTGGGGTGCCTTCCTCCTGATCCTGCTCTGCCGGATCCCCGTCGCACGGGCGGATCCCTGGGCCTCTCCCGGCGAAGTCGGCGTCCGCAACGACATCGAGATCCTGGTTGACTCCGGGGTCATCGACATCCCGGTCACAACCTGGCCGATCCCGTGGGGATCGGTGGCCCATGCCCTCCGGCGGGTTCATCCCGGGACCCTCTCTCCCCTCGAGCGTGAGGCCTACGACGAGCTCGAGCGCCACATCGAAAGGGTCGAGGGGGGGGGCAATCACCTGGGTTACAAGGTCGCGCTCGCGCCGGGCCGGCCTTCGATGAACTGGTTCGGCCAGACGACCCGGGGCAAGGAGGAGGCCGGGGTTTCGGATTCGGGGACGGCAGGCATCCTGGCCTACCGGCTGAATGTCCTCGGGGTGTACGGGTCGCGCGACCACCAGCGGGGCCGGCTCGACGGGAGCTACCTCGCCCTGGCCCTCGGCAATTGGATCGTGAGCGCAGGGGAGGTCAACCAGTGGTGGGGTCCCGGCTGGGGCGGCAGTCTCATCCTCGGGGACAACTCGCGGCCGCCGCTCGGGGTGAGTCTCACCCGCGACGTTCCCTACCGGTTCCGGACCCCGTGGCTCTCCTGGCTCGGCCCGTGGACGATCAGCTTCTTCAACGACCGGCTGGACGAGGCGACCGCGATCGCCCACCCCTGGCTTTTCGGGGAGCGCTTCGCCTTCCGCCCCTTCCGCTCGCTCGAGATCGGATTCTTCCGCACCGCGATCTGGGGCGGGGCCGGGCAGCCCCAGGGTTTTGGCGGGTTTTCCCAGATCCTCTTCTTCCACCCGACGGGCTATGGATCACTCGTGGGGGACAACCGGGCCGGGGCGGATTTTCGCTGGAGTTTTTCGCTTGCCGGGCAGCACTTCACCTTCTACAACCAGGATCTGGCCGAGGGCCTCGCGCACGAACTCGGCGGACTCCTCTTCATCCACGACTTCATCGGCCAGGCCGGGCTTTCCACCTGGGGGCCGATCGGGAATGACGGAGGGAACTACCGGGCCTTTCTCGAGTATGCGAACACGACCACGGGTTTCCTCTCGACCCAGGGGCTCTTCTACGATGTGGCCTACCAGAGCGGGATCTATCTCAACGGTTACCGCTACCGGGGCGTGGTTCTCGGCTATCCCACGGACAGCGACAGCGAGCTTTGGACCGGGGGTCTCATGCTCGAGGGGCTGAACGGCGGTATCCTGACCTTCCTCATCCGTCACGGCACCCTCAACCTCGGCAATGTCCAGACCCCCCCCGACGAAGGCAATACCTACGCCCCGGTGCGCACGGCCTTCGACGAGTTCGATGTCTACTTCCGTCCCGCCTTCTGGGGACGTGCGCTCGAGCTCGGGCTCGGCGTGACCC
>JAKARN010000289.1 GCA_021828425.1 Pseudomonadota bacterium
TTCCGATCTCAACGCAGCACTTCGGTACAGTTTACGACGATTCGAAAAAATCCGGAAACCGTGATGGCGGACACTTTGGTGGTTGGTCTTCATGCGGATCTTCGCCTGACCGGAGTGCTCGGGAATCTCGATCGACTCCTCAACCGGCCTGTTCAGGAATGGCTCAAGAGCCGAGGATTTGAAGCCCGGCCGGGTCAGATACTCTCGGGATATGCTCCAGCCGGGAGCCGGGTACAGGAAGTGCTCTTCGTCGGTCTCGGCAAACCGGGGAAACTCACCCGGAGACGGTTCCGGGGAATTCTGGGCTCGGTCATGGAGCGGCTGGTCCGGGCCGGGAATCACAGTGTCGTCAACACACTCACCGCCCTTCCCCTGGAGGGCATGCCTGCCACCTGGCAGATTCGCCAGGCAGTCGAGGCCACGCATGATGCGCTCTACCGTTTCATCGAGTGCCGCGGCACCGGAGGAAACCGAGCCGTCCCGCCACGCCTCGAAAAGGTCCACCTGTGCCTCGGCCCCGATGCGGGACCGGATGGAAGCATCCGCCAGGCGATCCGGGACGGCCAAGCCATCGCTCAAGGCGTGAGGCTTTGCCGCGATTTGGGCAATCGTCCGCCCAACCTGGCCACTCCCCGCCATCTCGCCGCCGAGGCCCGCAAGCTGGCCGCACAAAACTCCCGTTTCCGGATCCGGATCCTCACGGAGAAGGAAATGGAATCGCTCGGAATGAATGCCCTGCTGGCCGTGGCCCAGGGCAGCGCGGAGCCTCCCCGTCTCATCGTGCTCGAATACCGGGGCGGCCGTGCCGGTCAGGCACCGGTCGCCCTCGTCGGCAAGGGCATCACGTTCGATTCCGGCGGCATCTCCATCAAACCGGCAGCCGCCATGGACGAGATGAAGTTCGACATGTGTGGGGCGGCCTCGGTGCTGGGCACGCTCCAGACCGTTTCTCAGCTCAATCTGCCTCTCTCTGTGGTCGGGGTGATTGCCGCGGCTGAAAATATGCCGGGAGGACGGGCAGTCAAACCGGGAGACATCGTCCGTTCCCTTTCCGGTCAGACCATTGAAATCCTGAACACCGATGCAGAAGGCCGCCTCGTCCTCTGTGATGCCATGACCTATGTACAGAGGAACTACAAGCCCCGCATCCTCCTCGATGCCGCAACCCTGACCGGAGCCTGCGTGGTTGCCTTGGGCCATCATCCGAGTGGCCTTTTCTCGAATCATGAGGGTCTGGCCCGGGATTTTGAAAAAGCCGCAGAGAACGCGGTGGATCCCGTCTGGCGCATGCCGCTCTGGGACGACTACCAGGACGCCCTCTCCAGTAACTTCGCCGATTTTGCGAATATCGGCGGGCGGGATGCCGGGGCCATCACGGCGGCCTGCTTCCTCTGGCGCTTTGTCCACGAAGTGCCCTGGATCCATCTTGACATTGCTGGAACGGCCTGGAAAACCGGTGCCCAGAAAGGGGCCACCGGTCGTCCGGTTCCCCTGTTCGCCCAGTATCTCCTGGATCAGGCCCGTGCGGCTGACTGAATGCCCCGAGTAGATCGCTACTATCTGGAAAGCCGACCGGAAGAGCCGGCCGTCCGAAACCGTTTCGTCTGCCGACTGGTCGAAAAGGCAGTCCGGCAAGGCTACCGCCTGGTGCTCCAGGTGCGGGATGTGGCCGAGGCCGAAGCATTCGATCAACTGCTCTGGACCTTCCGGGACCGTAGTTTCATTCCCCACGGACGAGAACACAACCCGCGGGCCCCGGTCTGGATCAGCCTGGGAGAGGGGGATCCGGAGCACTATCCCCTGTTGGTCCGGGTCGAGCCTGACCATCCCGCCCCCGAATGGGCGCGATATGACCGGATTGCTGAAATTGTGACCCCGGCCCGGCGTCAGAGTGCGGCCAGCCAGGAACGGGAAGCCGCCTACCGGAAGGCCGGATTCGAATTTCACCAGCACGACTCAAAACCGGCAGAATAGCCGATCTTCTTGTTGGAGTTTAATCATGTCACGGATCCCTGAGGGTAACCCACCGGTACACCGGTCACGCTCCTTCACCGCCATCTTCTTCATTGAGATGTGGGAACGGTTCGGCTATTACGGGATGGCCGCGCTGCTCGTGCTTTTCCTCGTGCAGCGGATGCACATGGGCGATGCCTCCGCCAACCTCCGTTGGGGGGCCTTTTCCGCCATCGTCTATGCCCTCCCCTGCCTGGGCGGCTGGATCGGGGATTCTGTTCTCGGGTCACGGCGCACGATGGTAATCGGCGCGGCGACCTTGCTGGGCGGCTATTTTCTGCTTTCCCTCCCGGTTGCCGGCCTGCTTTACCTGTCGCTGGCCGTGATCGCGGTCGGTAACGGACTGTTCAAGGCCAATCCCAGCAACCTGATCGGACAGCTCTACCACGGAGAGCCCTCGCGGATTGACAGTGCCTTCACGTTGTATTACCTCGCTGTCAATATCGGTTCGCTGATTTCCATGTTCCTCACACCCATCATTGCGGCCCTCTATGGATGGCATATGGCCTTCATGCTGTGCTGGATCGGCCTGGCCCTGGGTCTCGCCAACTATGCCGTGATGCGCAAGTTCCTCGGACGGGTGGGATCCGCACCGGATAGCCGTCCCCTTCACTGGGGGAAAACCGCAATGGTCGGAGGTGGCAGTCTGGCCACTGTGTTTCTCATGGCCTACGTGATCCAGCACACCATTGTGGCGACGGTGCTGGTTGCAATCACGGGTCTCCTGGTCATCAGCCTGTTCTTCTACATGATTTTTCGGGGATCGCTTCGCGAACGGAATGGGATCATCGTCTGCCTTGTGTTGACACTCGAGACCATCGCTTTCTTTGTTTTCTACCAGCAGATGTCCACATCGCTCACCCTCTTTGCCCTGCGCAACGTCGAGCACCACTGGCTGGGCATTCCGATCCAGCCGGCCCAATTCCAGGTGCTCGACCCGCTCTGGATCGTGATCGCCTCCCCGATTCTGGCTTGGATGTACAACTATTTCGGGCGCCGGGGTTCGGATCTCACGATCTCGACCAAGTTTGCCCTGGGCATGTACCTGGTCAGCGCTGCTTTTTACGTCTATGCCCTGAGCGGCCATTTCGCGGTCCTGGGCCGGATCTCGGCCGGATGGATGGTCGCAGGTTACGGTCTCCAGTCCCTGGGCGAACTCCTGATCAGCGGACTCGGCCTGGCCATGGTGTCGCGGCTGGTGCCTCAACGGATGCGCGGATTCATGATGGGGGCGTGGTTTCTCGGCGTCGGCGCCTC
>JAKARN010000290.1 GCA_021828425.1 Pseudomonadota bacterium
GATCTCTCCGGCCCCGATCACGAGGACGTCATATTCATGTTCGATCAAGGGATAAGCTGGGGCCATCAGGGAATCCTCAAGGACAGCCGAAGAATCATGAACACATCGGCAAAGGCAACCACGAAGAACAGGAAGCGGAGGGCAATCAGGAGAAACCCGCGTGAGACCGGGGTATGGACATAGTCTTCAACGACCACCCGGAAACCGAGGTAGGCATGGTAGCAAGCCACCCCCAAGGCCAGCGAGGCGAAAATTCCGACGGCGGGTGTTGCCAGCCATCCAATCAAGGCACCACGTCCGGCCAGCAGATGTCCGAATAGCCCCCAGACAAACCAGCACAGGAGGGGGATCAAGGCCAGTGCGGTCAGCCGTTGGGCCAGCCAGTCCCCGGAGCCCCGCCGGGCCGAACCCTGACCGACCGCCTGCTTGTAGGGTGAACGTGTCTCGGCCATCGTTTGAATCTCCTTTAGTTCAATAGAGCACGAGGCCCCAAGCCAAAACCACGAGCAACAGGCTCCCGACGATGACGAGCCACCCGGACCGGTAGAAGTCGGCAATCGCGAAACCATGCCCCAGATCCCAGAACAGATGCCGGATTCCGTTCAGCAAGTGATAGAAAAAGCAGAAACTCCAACTCACGAGGAGGATCAACCCAAACGGGGAGGCCAGAAAATGCGCGTAGCTTCGATAAGCGGCCGGCGCAGGACCCACCAGCCAGATCGCAACCGAAAGGGCGAGCAGGCCCAGACCCAGCCAGAGTCCCGTCAGGCGGTGCAGAATGGACAGAACCGACGTGATTTGCCAACGGTAAATCTGCAAATGGGGAGACAATGGACGATCGGTGGAAGTCATCGGGCCTCCTCGCTGGACTGGCTAGAAATCGATGCAGCGCCCACCCCGTTCCCAATCCCCATAGCGGGTCGGCTCCAATCCCTTGGGCCCGCCCCGTTCCCGGGGGACGCTGTGATCAGGGGGAGCTTCCGGAGACGCCGGGGTGTCGGGGGTGCCCGGAAGGGACCCGACCCCGTGGGCGGCGCTGCTCTCACCGCTTCCGTTCGGTCGTGGGAGGTTGTTGTGGTGTTGGGCATTCACCTGTTCATTGTATCTGATTCAGGCAAGACGGATAATGACCGCGTGAAATCCGACTCTTCCGCCGCGCCTTGCGCCTCCGTTGCTGATCGGAAACCGACGTGAACTGGCCTCCGGAACTGGACACCCGACTCCAGATGCAGGCCGGCCACCTGAGGCCTCTTCCCCTCCGCCCACTCCGGGTCATGGGAGAGGATCGCATCGACTTTTTGAACCGTCTCCTGACCCAGGAGGTTCCGGATCCCGGCCCCCGGTTTTCCTGGGCCGCCCTGTGTCAAGCCCAAGGCCGGGTGATCGCGCTGTTCCGTATCGCAGTCCAGCCCGATGCCGTGATCCTCCTTGTCGAAAATGACCTCGCTTCCCGACTGCGCGACACGCTTCAGCGGTACATCCTGCGAAGCCGGGTCCATCTTGAACTCGGAGATCCCGGGTGGATTATGGGTGGGTGGATGAGGCCGGAACCGGAAGAGAAATCCCCCCTCCTGCCCTCCGGCTATTCACTCCTCGGGCGGGATCCCCCCGGCTCTCCCCTGCCGCGCTATCTCGCACTCGGACCGGCATCCGAGCCCACATCCGCAAAGGCGTCCGACTCCGGGTGGCAGGGTATCGACTTCTGGCTCGGCATCCCCCGCATCCTGGCCGCCACCAGTGAACAGTTCGTGCCGCACGCCCTCCACCTCACGGGGATTGGAGCCGTCTCGCTTCGCAAGGGGTGCTACCCGGGACAGGAGGTCATCGCACGGACCGAATATCGCGGGCGGGTTAAAAGAAATCTCGTCCTCCTCGAGTCCTCCACGGTCCGTTCGCCAGGCGACCTGCTCTGGGCCGGTGGTCTCGAGGAACCCGCCGGCACCGTCCTGGACTGCATTCCCGCATCCGGCTCCGGCACGTGGATCCAGGCCGTCGTCCGCGAAGAGGCGCTCGACCGGATCTCATCCGAATCCGGAAACCGGGTTTTGCGGGACTTCAGGTCGGCTTGAGCAAGGGGAACAGCAAAACCTCACGAATCGAGGATCGACCGGTGAGAAGCATGACCAATCGGTCAATACCCACCCCGAGTCCCCCCGTCGGCGGCATTCCGTATTCCAGGGCTTCAATATAGTCCTGGTCGAAATACATGGCCTCATCCTGTCCCGCCTCGCGTGCTCTCAGCTGCGCACGGAAACGGTCAGCCTGGTCTTCCGGATCATTGAGTTCCGAAAACCCATTGGCCAGTTCACGTCCCCCAATATACAGCTCGAAACGGTCGGCGAAAAACGGATCCTGCGCCCGGCGGGCCAGGGGGGAAACCGCGAGCGGATAGTCCGTCACAAAGACAGGGTCGAAAAGCTTCGGTTCGACCGTGGCCTCAAACAACTCCATGAGCAGCATGCCTGCCTCCTGGGCCAGGGGGGGCACCGCCAACCCCCGGCTCGCGAGTACCTGGCTCAGATAACCGGCATCGCGGATCCGCGAACACTCGAAGCCGGGGTTGTATTCGCCAACCAGCTCCACCATGGTCTTCCGGGCGAAAGGCGGCGCCAGGTCAACCTCGCGCGTCTCCACGACCACCTGCTGCCGGCCCAACACCTGCTCGGCAGCGCTTCGGATCATCTGTTCGGTGAGACTCATCATCTCGTGGGCGTTGGCATAGGCCTGATAGAGTTCCAGCATCGTAAACTCGGGATTGTGCCGGGTGGACACCCCCTCATTGCGGAAATTGCGGTTGATCTCATAGACCCGTTCAAAGCCCCCGACGATGAGCCGTTTGAGATACAACTCCGGCGCAATCCGGAGAAAGAGATCCAGGTCAAGGGCCTCGTGATGCGTCATAAAAGGACGAGCCAACGCCCCACCCGGCAGGAGATGCATCATCGGGGTCTCGACCTCGAGGAATCCCAGGCTGTCCAGGTAGCGCCGGAGGTGGGTGACGATCTGGCTTCTTTGCAGGAAAACCCGGCGGGTGTCCTCGTTCATGATGAGGTCCACGTAACGGCGCCGGTATCGCTGTTCCGGGTCCACCAGCCCATGGTATTTTTCGGGAAGGGGCCTCAGGTTCTTGGCGAGGAGGGTCGCGGCATCGGCGTGAATCGTGAGCTCGCCGGTCCGGGTTTTCATCAACGAGCCGGTGACGCCAATCAAGTCACCGATATCAAAGCCCTCGAGGAGATTCCCGCCCCCCGCGGCTTC
>JAKARN010000291.1 GCA_021828425.1 Pseudomonadota bacterium
CTTCCGATCTCTCGGGCCCCCAAACCACCCTGGCTACCCGCCTACCCCCCCCTCCCCCATGCCCATCCGTCTCACACGCACCGAACCCGCTGACGACCGGCGGGAGTGGGCAGCCGCCCGGGGATCCCGTGCCTCCCGATACCGGGAGGCACGGCGGGATTCCGGGCCCTCGAGGCTCGCCCATCCCCCCATCGTGAACGCGGGCTCCTCCGGGCCGTGAAACCCGGAGCTGTCAAAGCCGCCGGCCCGCCGCCGGGCCGGGCCGGCGAACGGGTGGCGGGTGCAAAATCCCGCTGGCTGGGAATGGCCGGTTCCTTCCTGGCCGTCCGGATCCTCGAGGCTCTGGGGCAGGATGAGAGGCCCTGGCTCGTCGTCTCCCCCTCCAACGAAGCCACCGCGCATCTGACCCGTGAACTCGACTACCTGAGCCAGGGCCGTCTCCAAGGCCGGCTCCGCACTTTTCCCGACCGGGAAATCCTTCCTTACGATCTCTTTTCGCCCGCACCGGAAATCATTGCGGAGCGACTCATGACCCTCTCCGAACTCCGCCTGGGACGCATCCGGCTTCTCCTGGCATCCGCCAGCGCGCTCGGTGAACGACTACCCCCACCGACCTTTCTCGACCAGACCAGCCTGCTTCTCACCGTCGGGGAAACACTGGATCTGGAAAGCCTGAGAACGCGCCTGGAGCAGGCGGGATACCGTGCGACGGGCATTGTCCGCGGGCCGGGGGAAATGGCCATCCGGGGTTCGATTCTGGACCTGTTCGCACCGACCGCCTCCGTCCCCTACCGGATCGAGCTCAATGACCTCGTGATTGATTCCCTGCGCAGTTTCGATCCGGAAAGTCAACTCACCCTCGAACGCCTGGACCGCATTGTTCTCCTGCCTGCACGCGAGGTGCTTCTCAGCGAGGATTCCATCCGGCACTTCCGCCTGAAGTTCCGCGAACATTTCGAAGGCTCCCCTCAAACCTATGGGGTCTACCGCGCGGTGAGCGAGGGTGGCCCGGTTGAAGGACTCGAGGCCTACCTGCCCCTTTTCTTCGAGAACCCCTTTCACCTTTTGGATTACTGCCACCCGACGACGCGCATCCTGTGGGCACCCGGCTCCCGCCTGGCCCTCGAGGAAGCCCAAACCCGTACGTTAACCCTCCATGACCAGCGGAAAAACGCACTCGACCTGCCCCCCCTGCCTCCCGGCGAGGCCTACGCCGGCGCATTGGAGCTGGCCGGACGGTTATTGCCCTTCGAGGAGATCGGATGCTCGATCGATACAGACGGGGAGCCCATCGGACGGGGGATGGCCGAACCCATTCCACCGTCGTTGCGGATTCCGAGGACCGAGCAGGACCGCCTCGCGCAACATCTCTGGTCTTATCTGGACCTCACGCGTCTTCGGGGCCTCGTCGTGGCAGCCTCGCCGGGCCGTCGGGAGACCCTGACCCGGCTGTTCGCGAAGGGACCCCCGCCGCCCCCGGCCCTCGCCCGCGACTGGGACTCGTTCCTCTCGGGCCCGGCACCCTGGGCCCTCCTCCAGGCCCCGATCGAGGAAGGTTTTCTCTGGCCGGAGGCCGGCGTCGCCGTTTTCACCGAAAACGAGATCTGGACGAGCCCCCCCGTCCGGAGTCCTGAATCCAGAACCGCCCAGCAATGGCTCGCGCGGATCGAGGACTTCAAGACCCTCTCTCCCGGAGCACCCGTCATCCACGAAATGCAAGGCATCGGACGTTACCGGGGACTCGTGCATCTCGAAGTCGACGGCGTTGCCGGAGAGTTTCTGCATCTCGAGTACTGGGGGGGCGACCGCCTCTATGTCCCCATTGCCTCGCTTCACTTGGTCAGCCCCTACCTCGGAGGGGACCCCGATCAGGCCCCCTGGCATCGGCTGGGAAGCGGTCAATGGGAAAAAGCCAAGCGGGACGCCCGGAAGCGGGCGCACGACGTGGCCGTGGAACTGCTCGAAACCCATGCCCAGCGTCAGCTGGCACAGGCTCCCGTTCTCGAGTGGGATCCCGTCTCCTACGAACGCTTCGCCCTGGAGTTTCCCTTCGAGGAGACCCCGGACCAGGCCCAGGCCATCCGGGAGGTCATGGACGATCTCAAGTCCCCAACCCCGATGAACCGGGTGGTCTGCGGCGATGTCGGATTCGGCAAGACCGAAGTCGCCCTCAGGGCCGCCTGGGTGGCGGTCGAAGCCGGCTACCAGGTCGTGGTCCTCGTTCCCACGACGCTCCTCGCCCAGCAGCACCTGGACTCGTTCAGCGACCGTTTCGCGAACTGGTCGATCACAGTCGAGATGCTGTCCCGGTTCCGGGGCGCACGAGAGCAGGCGCAGATCCGGGAGAAACTCGCCGCGGGCGAGATCGACATCCTGATCGGCACCCACAAGCTCCTCACGGCCCGGCTCGATTTCAAGCGCCTCGGGCTCATCCTCATTGACGAAGAACACCGCTTCGGCGTCCGCCAGAAGGAGCTTCTGGCCCGTTTCAAGCAGGACGTCCACACACTCACCCTCACGGCCACACCGATCCCCCGGACCCTCAACATGGCCTTGGGCGGACTTCGGTCCTTGAGCATCATTTCCACACCGCCCAAGGATCGCCTGCCCGTCCAGACCTTCCTCACCGAATGGAAGCCGGCCATCCTCCAGGAAGCCCTGGGTCGCGAGCTGCAGCGCGGTGGACAGGTCTATGTCGTGACTCCAAGAATCCGGGGTATCGAAGACCTGGCTCGGGAAATCGCCCGCTGGGCCCCGGCTGGAATGGTCCGGCAGGCCCACGGACAGATGCCGGAACGCGCACTCGAGCAGACCATGTCGGATTTCTACCATCACCGTTTCAGCGTTCTCGTTTCGACCAAGATCATCGAAAGCGGAATCGACATTCCCACGGCCAATACCATGCTCATCCACGAAGCCGACCGTTTCGGACTGGCTGAGCTGCACCAGCTCCGGGGCCGGGTCGGCCGCTCCGCCCACCGGGCTTACGCCTACCTCTGCGTCCACTCGCTCGAAGCGCTGGCCGACGACGCGGAAAAACGCCTGGAAACGCTCACCCGCTTCGATGCCCTGGGATCGGGACTCCTGCTCGCCATGCAGGACCTCGAGATCCGCGGTGCCGGCGAGTTATTGGGCCAGGCCCAGAGCGGAGAGATCGAAGCGGTGGGATTCAGCCTGTATACCGAATATGTCCGGGAAGCCGTCCAGTCGCTGAAATCCGGCACAGCCCAACCGGCCATCATGGAGA
>JAKARN010000292.1 GCA_021828425.1 Pseudomonadota bacterium
AATGCCTCGGTGACCCGGGCCGCGGTCGCATCCCCTCCCACGTCCAGGAAGTTGGCGGGTTGACCGCCCTTGAGCTGGATCAGGTCCATGGTTGCCATGGCCAGTCCCGCGCCATTCACCATGCACGCAATGTCACCCTCCAATGCCACATAGTTGAGGCCGGCCCGGGCCGCTTCGTTCTCCGCCGGGTCCCGCTGGCTGGGATCATCCAGGGCAGCGAGTTCCGCATGACGACCGAGCGCGTTGTCATCCAGGTTGACCTTGGCGTCCAGGGCACACAGTGCTCCTCCACGGGTCACGATCAGGGGGTTGATCTCGATGAGAGACGCATCCGACTCCCGCATGCACCGCTCCAGTCCGGACAGGAGGGACGAAAGCGCCTCCAGTTGCGGAGGCGTCATTCGGAAGACCCCTCCGAGAATCCGGGTCACATAGGCCGGGACTCCCGGATCGGGAGGCAGTGGAACCGTCGCGATTTTTTCCGGATCGGTCGCGGCCACTGCCTCGATTTCCATTCCGCCCTCGGAGGAGGCAATGAAACTCAGGCATTCCCGTGCACGGTCGACGACCAAGCTGAGATACAGCTCCCGCTCGATCTCCGAAGCCTCCTCGACCCAGACCGCATGGACCGGCAACCCTTCGGGTCCCGTCTGATGGGTCTTGAGGCGCTGCCCGATGAGCTTGCCGGCCACCTCACCCACCGCGGCGGGTGAGTGGCAGACCGCGACCCCTCCTGCTTTGCCGCGACCCCCGGCATGGATCTGGGCCTTGACAACCCAAACCGGGCCGCCCAGCCGTTCGGCTGCCGCGACGGCTTCCACCGGGGACCGGGCCACGGAACCGGTGGGGACCGGGATTCCGAAACGGGAAAAAATTTCTTTGGCCTGGTACTCATGGAGGTTCATGAAACCCACTCTTTGGAAAACCGGGGACCTCTCTATTTTCGCTGATTTGCGATCCGATTGCCGGATTCGGGACCCCCAGCGCCCTTCGGTCGGGAATGTGTATGATCTCCCCACCGACGACCCGATCTGGCCTGACGGAATGGCTGACTCCCCACCCCCGCTCCTCGCCACAATCCCCGGGGAAGCACTGCCCCCACCCCCGCTCCAAACGGAACGGAGCGGGCACTCCGACCCGCAGCGAACCCGCCGCCTGCTGTGGATCCTCACCGCCTACCGGTTCATGATGGGGCTCCTCATCCTTCTCGCCACCCTCGCGCGCTCCAGCTGGTTTCCCCTGTCCGGGACCGCAGCCCAGCGGTTGCAATGGATGGCGGGCGGATACCTCCTCTTGAGCCTGCTGCTCCTGGGCCTGACGCTCGGCCTGCCCGACCGCATGCGACGGTGGGAACCCCTCCTGGGACCGGTTACGGACCTGGCTTTCATTGCCGCACTGGCACAAAGCCATCTGGCCACACAATGGCTCCCGACCAGCAACCTCTTCATGATCCCGCTGGGGGTGGCCGCATCGATCCTGAATCTCGAAGGAAGCCTTGCACTGGCCTCGCTGGCCAGTGTTTTCGTCCTCGCGCGGAGCTTTGAGAAGTGGCTCGCGAACCAAGGAACCAACCCCCTGCTTCATGCCGCCCTGCTTTCCATCCTGTTCTTTCTGATCACGCTGATCCTCTATTCACTGGCGAACCGGGTCCGGATCACCGAAACCATCCTCGCCCGCCAAAAACTGGACCTGGACAACCTGTCCGAACTCAATGCCTATCTGGTCCAGCGCATGCCGACCGGGGTCGTGATCTTCGACCGCGAGGACCGGGTCCGGTTCTTCAATGCGGCCGCCGCCCAATTGCTCAGTGCCCCCGGCATCGATCCCAACCCCCACGCCCGAAACCTCCTTCGCTTTCTAAAGGGCCAGAAGGGTGACCGGCCCCGGATATCCACCCCTGTCGTCACGCCAGTCGGCCGGTCGGTCTTGCCCGACCTGCGACCGATTGGTCAACAGGGGGCCATCCTGACCCTCGAGGACCTGAGCCAACTCGAGGCCAAAATGCATGAACTCAAGCTACAGGCCATGGGCCGGCTCACGGCCGCCATTGCCCATGAGATCCGAAACCCCCTGGCCGCAATCCGCCACGCTGCCCAGTTGCTCCATGAGTCCCAGCATCTCGATCCCGAGGACCGGCGTCTCAACCAGATTACCCTGGACCAGGTCGACCGACTCAACCGCGTGATCGGCAACATCTTGACCCTCTCGCGACCCACCACCCGCCCGGTACAACCCCTGGAACTGGGCGCCTGGCTCAGGGGCTTCATGGAGGAATTTGCCAGCCGTCACGGCATGACCCTGCCCTCCAGCCAAATCCGTTCGGTCGAGTTCGAAAAACACCTGGAAGCACAGGTGAGCCCGGACCTGCTCCACCAGATTGTCTGGAACCTGGCCGAGAACGCCCTGACCCACGGAGCCTCTCCAAGCCGAGCGGGACAGGCCCTGGTCCTCTTCCGTTTGGATCGGCAACACCGGAAAGGACAGGTACGCCTGGGTGTCCTGGACCGGGGGCCGGGAATCCCGGAAAACCTGCTCGAACGGATTTATGATCCGTTCTACAGCACATCCCCCCAAGGGACCGGGCTCGGACTGTTTATCGCACGCGAACTCTGCACGCTGAATGGGCTGAGCCTGCATTACCGCAGGCGGAAAAGCGGCGGGAGCGAGTTTTACATTCTTTTCCCCAACCCCCAGCCAATGGCAGCCCCCTCATGAACCCGCCTGATCCCGCAACCCCCCCGCGGATTCTCATTGTTGACGATGAACCCGACCTGGTCGAACTGATTGGTCTCACCCTCAAGCGGATGGGGATCGTGAGCATGAGCGCGGGAACCCTGGAACAGGCGCGACGGGAACTGCGCGAAGGAAAGTACGCATTCTGTCTCCTGGACCTCAAACTGCCGGATGGAGATGGGTTGGATCTCGTGGAATGGATCACCCAGAACACGCCCGACACCACCGTGGCTGTTCTCACGGCTCATGCCAGCATCGAAATCGCGGTCCGCGCCCTCAAACTCGGTGCTTTCGACTTTTTGACCAAGCCGGTCGATCTCACCGTGCTCCGGCAACTGGTGACCAGTGCCATCCGCGTGGCTCGCGGACAACCCCTCTCCGGCAATCTCCTGATCGGGGAGCACCCGACCATCCAGGACCTCCGCTCGATGATCCTCCGGGTGGCCCGCAGCCAGGCGCCCGTCCACATTCATGGGGAAACCGGTACGGGCAGATCGG
>JAKARN010000293.1 GCA_021828425.1 Pseudomonadota bacterium
TCGAACATCAGGAAGGCGATCTGCGGTGTCCCTTGGAGCAGGGCGAAATGTTGTTCACCGCCATGAAATTCTACGACAAGGCGCCCGTGAAGTTCATTCGATACCCCGACGAGTTCCATGGCATGAGCCGGAATGGCAAGCCATGGCACCGGATCTATCGTCTGAACACCTTCACAGACTGGTTCGGCCAATACCTGAAATAGCCGGCTGACAGCAAAAGGGCTGCTCCGAATAGCGGGGCAGCCTCTTTTTTGATTGGCGGTCGTGTTTGCCCTGTTATTCTTGCGACTGGTACCCAGTCGCAGTGCCCAGACAGATGAAACCCCATTTCTCGAGAATCGCTCGACTCATAGCACTCGCATCAACTGTGAGAAAGGGATGTCCCTCTGCAGAGGCTCGACGGCCCCGGGCGTGCAGCAGCGCCGTGTAGCAGCCTTGCCCACGGAATGCCGGCAGAGTGGCCCCTCCCCAAAGACTGGCGAACAACGATCCGGGCTCCAGATACATCCAAGCGCCGCTGACCAGGCGATCCCCGTCATACACCCCATAAATCACCAAATTCTGAGGGACGCACTCTTGGTCACGCCGCAACTTGGATTCTAAGCCGCCAAAGGGCCGGCTCCACACGGCTTCTTCCAGACCCATCAGGTCCCTGATCCCGGCATCGTCGGTGATTTCCCTGGCATGTCGAGCCGTACCCTGAGACTCCGGAACGGTCCGCCAGTCAACAACCATGACGGTCTCGGGTTCGGAAGGGCTAAAGCCCAGCCGTTTCAGGATATGGCCCAAATGGCCAGGCTGGTCGTAGTCAAACAGTTTCCATTCGAACGGCTGTCCCAGTCCATGAAAGTATGTTGCTTCATTTTGGATGAGTCGGAAGGCATCGTGACTGGTCGCCAAATTCGACCACAAAACGTACCCTTTGTCCCCATGCAATGAAACGTAGCGCACCAGAAACGGCGTTTCTTCCCGGCGATACCCGGGCATGCGGGCCGCATATCGGAGTTGCCGATGATAAAGTTCCCGCCACTCAAGCTCCGTCATTGTCCCCCCCCCGTCGTTCGGATCGCCAACTGAGATATCAAACCCATTACCCGACACCTCGGCTACCTCTTGGCATTCGACGGTTCTCTCTTGAAATCCTGTGGAGGGGGACGTCCGGGGCTGGATGGCCATTCGCCCAAGACGGTAATGCCGATCTGATACAAGGCCGGATACTCGTGACTTTCGTCATCTCATCCCATGACCTTGGTGACTAGGCTCTAAACGCTTCCGCCGGTAGCATAAATGACATAAACCCGACGACCAGGAGAGCATATGCATCAACCAAGGAGGCAATATGATGGAGAACAAGGCACCTGCAGGCATGGACGCCGAAACTAGTCCCCGCAATGTTCGGTTGAGCGTCAAAGATCACCTGATGCGACGCGTCATCGAACCCGCGGCAGTGCGTTATTTTCAATGGCGCGGAGATCCCGTAGCCCGGTTGCTCCGTCCCCAGACCAAGATTGACCCGTACCCGCTCTACACCGATGTGCGTCGGCGCGGCCTCGTCCGCAGTGCCCTCGGACCGTGGATCACGTCGAGTCACGCCACAGCAGCAGCCATCCTGCGCGACCCGCGGTTTAGCTCCTCGCCCGTGCACCACAAGGGATACCGTCCACCGGACTACCCGGCCGGCGATCCACGAGCAGATCTTCCGAACGCCGATCTTCTCACCATGGATCCGCCCGACCATACCCGTATCCGACGGCTCGTCTCACGAGCGTTCACCCCCAAGGCGATTGCCGATCTTGAACCTTGGATCCGCGAACGCACCGACCAGCTCCTCACCTCTGTGGAGGCCGCGAGCAGTTTCGATCTCATCGATGCCCTGGCCTTTCCGCTTCCCATTGCGGTGATTTGTCACCTGCTGGGCGTTCCGGCTGAGGACCAGGCGAAATTCCGGATGTGGGGCCACGACGTCGCCGCCACGCTCGACCCCCAGTCCTCCGAAGGCGGGGAGAGCCAATCGCGTGCGTCCGAGTTGGCCCTGACGGCGTACCTTCAAGATCTGGTGAACCGACGTCGACAACACCCGGACGACAGTCTCCTGTCCGCGCTCATCGCGGCCGAAGAAGCCGGCGACCGGCTCACATCCGGCGAGCTCGTCAGTACGGCGCTGCTCCTCCTTATCGCTGGCTTTGAGACAACCGTGAATCTCATCGGAAACGGCACCGTGGCCCTGCTCAGAAACCCGGCGCAATGGGAGGAGATGCGAGAGGATCGCAATCTCATCCCTGGGGCTGTCGAGGAGTTGCTTCGCTACGACAGCCCAGTCCAGATGACGTCACGAATCGCGACGGAGAAGGTAGATATCGGCGGTACCGTCATCACGCAGGGCTCGTCCGTCATCGTGGCCATCGGCGGTGCCAACCGCGATCCGACGGTGTTCGATCAGCCCGATCGCCTGCGAATTAATCGGCCCGATGCCTCACGGCACTTGGCCTTCTCCCTCGGGATGCACCACTGCCTGGGTGCTGCCCTAGCGCGCCTCGAGGCCCGTATCGCGTTTGAAGAACTGATACGGCGTTTTCCGACGCTGGCGCTGGCAGGTACGCCGATTCGACGCTCATTGCTCGTCCTGCGCGGCTTTGAGACAGTTCCGGTCCGAATGCTCTGAGTCGTTGAGAACATGCCCGAAGGGGCGAATCATCGCGGCAATGCCTCTCGCCCCCTATCGGGGCTGGTGACGCCCGCTCTCTGACTTTAGGCCATTGTCAGCACAGCGCGAAAGTGCACTTCAGACTGCATCATGTGCTCAAAGGCCTGCGGCGCTTGCTCCAGAGGAAATACTTCAACCATGGGCCGAATTCCAGCTTGGACGCTGTATTGAAGCGCTTCTTGCACGTCGCTCGCACCGCGTGCCGTCCAGCCTCGCACGGTTCGCCGACCGTTCAGCAGTTGAGCTGGGGAAATGGTCATGGGCTCCCCGCCGCCGGATACGACAACCATTTCTCCTTCGGGAGACAAGGCATGGATCAAGTCAGAGAGGGAGCGGCCGGTAGGGGCTGTGGCGAGAATGACTCGTGCGCCGCCACGGGCCTGCAGTTTGCCTGCGGCATCCTCCGCTTGGCCATCGACGTACTCGTGAGCCCCGAGTTTGAGCGCCAACTCCTCTTTACTGCGGCCCCTCGATAGGGCGATGGTGTAAAATCCGGCATAGA
>JAKARN010000294.1 GCA_021828425.1 Pseudomonadota bacterium
GAGGTCCTTGCGAAAAATGCCGAAGGCCCCGGAAATGATGAGGAGGCTGCCGTACTCACCGAGGGTGACGCGTCCGGCCATGAAGCCGCGGAGGTATTCGGCGATCTGGATGTTGGCGAGGATGCTCTTGGGCGAGCGGATCTTCCGGACGCGGGAACCCTCGACTTCACAGCCGTTCAGTACCCGGACCGACCCGCCGGCAGCCACGAGCTGCCGGTTGATGAGGAACTGGTGGCCCATGCGCAAGAGCGCGTCCGGATCCAGGATCGAGTCCGCGTCGATGGCGCAGAAGAGCGGGTAGCGGCTGTAGTTGAGGCCGGCGTTCAGGGCATCGGCCTTGCCGCCGTTTTCCTTGTCAACCACCCAGAGTTGGGGGCAGCGTTCAGAGACGTAGACCCCGCGGATCGGCGCCGTTTCGATCTCCCGCCGCTCCGGCCGATCGATCGGCACGAGCCGGAAGGACTCCGTGAGGCGCTCCAGGGTCCCGTCCGTCGACCCGTCGTTCACGACCACGATCTCATAGTGTGGATAGTTGATCTGGGTCGCCGCCATGACCGTATCCACCAGGGTCAGTTGCTCGTTGTAGGCCGGGATCACAATCGTGATGGGCCGGAGGTTGGCCGAACGGGTGAGTGCGAGCAGCCGGTCGAGGTCGGGGGCAGTGTCACTCGATTCACGGAGATGGCGGAAAGCAAAAAACGTGATGTAGGTATAACTTCCGTTGATGACCAGAAACGCGATCAGGATCAGGACCTGGAAAGCCAGCAGGGTATTCGCGATGGTGAGGAGGGAGAGAATCATCGGTATTCCGCGAGCAGGGCAAAGGCCGCCATGTGGCGAACCTCCTCACGCGCGTCCTTTTCGCGCGCGAGAAGTTCTTGATGACCAGCCTCCCCCAGGTTCATGAGGGTCTGCGCAGCCGCATAGCGCACGTTGAAATCCGGCGAGGCCAGCTGATCGCTCACCCGCGGGACGATCCCGGATCCACAGCTCTCGGCACTGCGGATGGCGGCGATGTTGAGCATGAGATCGGTCGACCCGATCTGTTCCTCGATGATCGGATCGCACCGACCCATGCTTTGGAGACTTCTCAGGGTAGCTACCGTGAGCCGGCCACTCTGACGCTCGCGGGCTACCTGGACCAGGAGAGAGCTGAAGCTCACGAGGCGTTCCTTGCCGATGGCCTGGATCAGGGCCAGGGCATGCTGCTCGCCGGCACGTCCGGCCTCAAGGCAGGTCTGGAAGACCAGAGAGAGGCGCTCCGGGGCCACGCCCCGTTCCATGAGTGTCCGGATCGCGATTCTAAAGGTCCCCTCGTCGTAGCCAGCGGAGAGGCTCGGCTGCGAGGCGGCCAGCGTGAAGAGGGTCTGAAACTGGAAGGGTTTGGAGAGAAGATGGGCCGCTGAAAACAGACAGATCCCGAAGATCCGCATGTTCTCCTCGGTACGCGCAAATTCGATGAGCGGATCGAAAAGTTCAGGCAGACGGAGATCGCCGATCGCGGTCACCGCCTGGTAGCGCCGGGCCCAGTCCCGTGCCCCGAGTTCCTGGAGCGCGGCCTCGCCCGCACCGCTCGCGCGGATCAGATCAAGGATCCGGGGAGACGCAATGGCATCAGGCCCGAACTTCCGGGTCAACGCCGATCCCAGGGCGGTGGCCGCATCGAGCCCGTTCACGACGGGGAGCCGGACGGTGGGGTCGGCCTCGGAACGGGTCAGGACTCGTTCGAAGCGGGCGATCCGCTCCTGACGGGCGCGGATCCGGCTCAGGATCTCGCGTTTGTGGAGGCCCAGACTGATGAAGAGGGCCACGATCGATGCACCGAATAAGGCGATCACGGTCCATAAGAGCGGAATCACGAGGTAGGGGAACACAGCAGCATCCAGGGTCTGCACCTACCACCTCCGGGTGAGCGAAAGATAGATCCCGCGCCGGTCATACAGTCCCGAGCGATGATCCAGGAAGAGGGCCACATTCAGGGAAAAGCGATGGCTGAGTTCGAAGACCTCGCCGAGCCTTACTCCGTAGCTCGGGGTACGCAGGATCGAGTTCTGCACCACAAGCTCTTCACCAGCCTCACCGGCCGTGAGATAGAGATAGGTCCGGTTGAGTCCCCCATGGAACCACTCGGGAGCCACGAGGATGCTGTACGCCCGGGTTTCGGGGACGTAATAGAGACCGGTCTCGATGTGGAGACCGGTAACGGGGTAGAACCCGACACCGCCGAACAGGACATTCGCCACGGCACCGGAAAAAATGAGGTGCCGGATGCTCCCATCAATCGAGATCACACCCAGGCTTTTCGACAGGGCGGCCCCGAAGCTCTCATCCGCGAGGAAGCGGTTATTGGGACTGTAAGCCAGGGAAAGCTCCCCCGCATAGCCCGCCCCGAGAGCGGTGTAAAAGTCGAGCCCAAGGTCCTCTGCCGTCTCGCCGAACCGGTGGTAGCGCTGGGCACTCACGACGAAATTACCGACCGATGACGGAAATCCCGCCCGCAGCCCGAACTGGTTGTCCGCGGGATAGGTGCCGGTCGACTCCGCAACCCCTCCGTCGACGGTGACGAAGTGCCCATAAAGCCGCGTGAGCGTCGAGCCCAATGAGTTGAAGACCGCCGCCCGTGTTGCCGGATTGAGCCCCTTGAGTTCGCTTTGCGCCCGCTTGGGATGTCCCGCCTGAACGTGGGTCACGACCGCGGCCACGGCGAGGCTCGAATCCCGGGGATATCGCCGGGCGAGCGCCGCATAGACCACCGCCGCCCGCCCCGGATGGCCAAGCGCCAGATCCGCCCGGGCCACGACCAGTCCACTGCCGTAAGGATCCTGCCCGCTCCGGTAGAGCGGCCCGGCCAGGACCAGGGCACGGGCCGGCTCATGCGCCCCAAGATCCTTCCGCGCCAGATCCAGCGTCTTCCGGACCTCGAGTGCGGAAGCCTCCCGCCCCAGCTCGCGATCGGCGGGATACCGCCGGGCGAGCGCCGCATAGACCACCGCCGCCCGCCCCGGATGGCCAAGCGCCAGATCCGCCCGGGCCACGACCAGTCCACTGCCGTAAGGATCCTGCCCGCTCCGGTAGAGCGGCCCGGCCAGGACCAGCGCACGGGCCGGCTCATGCGCCCCAAGATCCTTCCGCGCCAGATCCAGCGTCTTCCGGACCTCGAGTGCGGAAGCCTCCCGCCCCAGCTCGCGATCGGC
>JAKARN010000295.1 GCA_021828425.1 Pseudomonadota bacterium
GATGAGGAAGGTGCTCGGACCGACGCGTTATGCTGCACTCCACGATTTTGCGCTTGGCCGCATGCGCGAGCGGATCCAAAAAGACCTCAATGACTTCGGGGTGCGCCATGATCGCTGGTTTTCTGAACAATCCCTCTATGATTCTGGCCGGGTCAAAGAGACGGTGGCCAGCCTCGAGCGGTGCGGGGAAACGTATCGGTCCGAAGGGGCACTCTGGTTCCGTGCCAGTGCCCATGGGGACGAAAAAGACCGCGTTCTCGTGCGGGCGAACGGAGAATATACCTACTTCTCTCCCGATCTGGCGTACCACCGGGACAAGCTGAAGCGGGGATACCAGCGGATCATCGATGTGCTGGGTGCGGATCATCACGGTTACGCACCGCGTATCCGGGCCGGAATCGAAGCCCTCGGTGAGGATCCCTCTCGCCTCGAAGTTGTCCTCATCCAGTTTGCCGTCCTCCTCCGGGGGGGACGGAAGGTTCAGATGTCAACCCGTTCGGGATCCTTCATTGCGCTTTCCGACCTCGTAGCCGAGGTCGGGCGGGATGCCGCCCGCTTCTTTTACGTGCTCCGCTCGGAGGCCCAGCACCTCGATTTCGATCTGGATCTTGCCAAGCGGCAGTCCCAGGAGAATCCGGTGTACTACGTCCAGTATGCACACGCTCGTGTGGCGAGCCTATGGCGGGAATGCGAGGAGCGGGGGCTTGCCTACGATCCGGAAGACCGGCAGTCTTTCCCGAGGCTTGTCCATCCCTTGGAACGCACGCTTCTCGTGCATCTCATCCGCTATCCGGAAACGCTCGAACAGGCTGGCTTGGCACGCGCGCCCCACCTTCTGGCCCAGTATCTGCGTGAGCTGGCGGCTGCTTTTCACGGGTATTACAACGGAGTCCCCCTCCTCGTCGACGATGTGTCGTTGCGCAATGCCCGTCTCAGCCTGTGCCATGCCACACGGCGGGTGCTGGCGGATGGTCTGTCCATCCTGGGTGTGTCAGCACCTTCGAGGATGTAGAGTGATGGTGTCACGCCGACAGCCTCCAAGCCGACAGCAGAGAACCCGGCACGGTTTGCGGGAACGCAAGCCAAAGGGCTTCCGCCCCTGGGGCTGGGTGAGCCTGGTTCTGTTCCTGATCATCGTCGCACTCCTTGTCGTGCCCGTTATCCGGCATTCCCTCCGAACTGCGGAACGGCTTGAGCACCGGACGACCTTACCCAGAGTGGCCCGTGCGCACCCCGAGCCCACTCCGGCGACCGTGACGCGAGCCGAAAAGACCTTTTCCTTTTATACGCAGCTCAAAAAGCGTTTCGAGATCGTTCTGCCGGAAGAAGAACGCAGTGCTCGCACGGATCATGGGCGACATCCCATCGTCCATCCCGGGCGTTACCTGATCCAGGTTGGATCCTTTCGCCACTGGCAGAGAGCCAACCAGCTCAAGGCCAAGCTTGCCTTGTGGGGGATTGTGGCGCAGATCAATCCGGTCCGGATCAGCAACGGTGAACGCTGGGACCGTGTCCAGATCGGTCCCATCGAGCGCCTGAACCACCTCAATACCCTGAGGCGGCTCCTCTCCCGGCACCGCGTGACGATGCTCCTGATCCGTCTCAATCCGCCTGGCCGTGGTGCGGGCCCCCCTTCCTGAAACTCATATCCTCGGCGTTTCCTCACTCGGTTCCGGGACTTGAATGGCGTGCAGCCAGTCCCACCAATACTGGACAAACCCTTCCCCTTCTCGAGGCCCGCATGGAAGATTCGGGATTCTGCCAGCCCGGTTCTTGGTTGAAACCCTAGGGCTCGCAGTCATCCCGGCGCGGGCTCTTCCGATTATGGATCAGGGGGGGGCAGGCAGTCGATGTCGTGGGGCGTAACCTCGAAGCCTGCCAGGATCATTCAGGTCCCCTGCTTGAATTTTTCTCTGGCAGGAACCGGGTACTCGCCAGACTTGGGGGGAAGAAGCGCCCCCAGGACAAGTCGAAAAAGCCCAGCAATATATTGACAGGGGAAAACCTGCATCCTACAATGGGACGACGGTGATGGAGTTCGCCGAAAAAACGCCATCAGGCTAATAACTCCTGCGTGAATCCAAGCATTTGAGGATGCCTTCGGGGCATGCGTGGGGTCATGACAGGCGACGCCGTCTTCCAGCAGGTTTGCCAGGTATTGGCCGTGCTGTGCCTGGCACCTCTTCTCCAAGGATTCATCGTGACCTGCCGCGAGAAAATCGCCCGCGGGAAGGGACCGTCAGTTCTTCAACCCTACCTGGATCTTTACAAGTTGTTCCACAAGGAACAGCTGGTTCCGGAAACCGCCTCTTTCGTCTTCTGGATTGCCCCAATCGTGGCTTTCACAGCCATGCTCACTGTCCCTCTCCTGATTCCGGTGCTCACCAACTATCCCTTGCCCCTTTCGGACATGGGCGACATTCTGGGGGGCGGGCTTATCCTGGCTCTGGCCGGCTTCTTCATCGGGCTCGCGGGCTTGGACTGTGGCCATCCGTACGGGGGGCTGGGCTCGAGTCGAGAAGTGATGCTTGGGATTCTCGCCGAGCCCACGCTGATCGTGGTGTTCATCGGCATCACCCTGCTTGACCGGTCCATGCTGCCCTTTGTCGTGAACCATCTGCTCGTGGCTGAGCCGTCTGTCTACTGGAGTCCAGGCCACCTCCTCCTGGTTGCCGCCTTTTTCATCCTGCTGACCGTTGAGACCGAGCACCTGCCCATTCATTCAGACACCCATCATGAGATCTACATGATTGGGGAAGCCCGCCTCCTCGAATATTCGGGTCCTCTCTTGGGGCTTCTCAAATGGTCCTCCTGGATGAAGCGGGCCATCCTCTACACCATCTTCGTCAATGTCCTGACCCTGCCTTGGGGTCTTTCGGTTCGGGGTTCGATCCCAGGGTTGCTTGTGGCGACTGGCATTCTGCTTGTGAAATGGGCACTCGTTGCCCTGTTGCTCGTGATGATCGATTCCCTCCAGTCCCGGTTGCGCTTCTACCGCTACCAGGAGCCCCTGGCCCTCTCGTTCCTCCTTGCGATCCTGGCTGTGATCGCCCACCAGCTTTAGGATGCCGATGCCAACCCCCTCCCTCACCAGCCTGACCCACGCGATCGTGGACCTCATCGCCATGTGTGCACTGCTTCTCTCCTTCGTGATGCTGGGTTCGCACTGGATCCGGAACCATATCCTAGATCGG
>JAKARN010000296.1 GCA_021828425.1 Pseudomonadota bacterium
GGACGCGATTCTCGATACCCTGATTGCCCAGGATCCCCGTAGCCGGGTGGCTTGTGAGACCCTTGTAAAGACCGGGGTGGCCATTATTGCGGGAGAAATTTCGACCCAGGCCTGGGTCGATCTCGATGAACTGGTCCGCCGGGTCATCACCGGAATCGGCTATACCAGTTCCGAAGTCGGGTTCGATGGGGCCACCTGCGGGGTGATTTCCCTGATCGGAAAACAGTCCGGGGATATCGCCCAAGGAGTGGATCGGGAGACACCCGAGGCCCAAGGGGCGGGTGACCAGGGCATCATGTTCGGTTATGCCACAGATGAAACGGACGTCTTCATGCCTGCCCCAATCACCTTTGCACACCGTCTCATGCGCCGGCAGTCCGAGCTCAGGCGGTCAGGCGCACTGCCTTGGCTGAGACCGGATGCCAAAAGCCAAGTCAGCCTTTACTACGCTGATGGGATCCCCCAGTATTGCACGGCGATCGTGGTTTCCACCCAGCATGACCCGGACGTTTCAAACGAGGATTTGAGGCAGGCGGTCCAGGAGCTCATCATCAAACCGACCCTCCCTGCCGAGTGGATCCGCAAGGAAACCCGGATTCTCATCAATCCGACCGGCCGCTTCGTGACCGGCGGTCCAGCGGGAGACTGCGGACTCACGGGACGCAAGATCATCGTCGACACCTATGGGGGAATGGCCCGGCACGGAGGAGGTGCCTTTTCAGGCAAGGATCCTTCCAAAGTGGACCGGTCAGCTGCTTATGCGGCCCGCCACGTCGCAAAAAACATTGTCGCCGCAGGGCTCGCCCGGCGTTGTGAGGTCCAGCTGTCCTACGCAATCGGAGTGGCCGAACCGGTGTCCATCGCGGTCGAAACCTTCGGTACCGGACTGGTTCAAAATCCCCGCCTTGTTGAGCTGGTGAGGAAGCATTTTGATCTCACGCCCAACGGAATCATCCGGGAGCTGGACCTGATTCGCCCGATCTATCAAAAAACGGCTGCCTATGGACACTTCGGTCGATTGGAACCGGAGTTCACCTGGGAACACCTCGACCAGGTTGAAGCCCTGAAAGATGCGGCCGACATTCGCCGCGTCCAGCGCATCCGCTAAGGAGCACCTCGATGTCAACCGCCACACGCCCACGGAGCACTGCATCCGTGACCAAAACATCCGCGCAGGATTTCCGCATCCGCGATTTGACACTTGCCCCTTGGGGCCGCCGAGAAATCTCGATCGCTGAGCATGAAATGCCCGGGCTCATGGCGCTGCGGCAGGAATACGTGGGCCGACTGCCCCTCCAGGGTGCACGGATCGCAGGCTGTCTCCATCTCACGATCGAAACGGCGGTTCTCATCGAGACGCTGATCGCTTTGGGCGCCCGGGTGCGCTGGGCATCCTGCAACATCTTTTCCACTGAGGATCACGCCGCGGCGGCTCTCGCTGCCCGTGAGATTCCTGTTTTCGCCCAAAAGGGCGAAACGCTGGAGGAATACTGGGAAGCCGTGGCCGAGCTGTTCGAGTGGCCCGATGGGAAAGGGCCGAACCTGATCTTGGACGATGGCGGAGACGCCACACTCTACCTGGTGCTCGGCTCCCGTGCGGAAGAACACCCGGAGGTCTTGGACCACCCGCAGAACCCGGAGGAGGTCGCTTTGCATGCCAGCCTTCGCAAAAGGCTCGCGGCCAAACCGGGATTCTTCAGTTCGCGACTCATCGAGATTCGTGGAGTCAGTGAGGAAACCACAACCGGGGTCCATCGCCTCTATGACCTCGAGCGCCGTGGAGAACTCCCTTTCCCTGCGTTCAATGTGAACGATTCGGTGACGAAGTCGAAGTTCGATAATCTCTACGGCTGCCGCGAATCGCTAATTGATGGGATCAAACGGGCGACCGACCTCATGATCGCAGGCAAGATCGCGCTGGTGCTCGGATATGGCGAGGTTGGGAAGGGCTGTGCGCAGGCCCTGCGGGGGCTGGGTGCCACAGTTTGGGTGACGGAAATCGACCCCATTTGTGCACTCCAAGCCGCCATGGAGGGGTTCCGGGTGGTCCGGACCGAGGAGGTCGTGGAGGATGTTGACCTCTTCGTCACGGCCACCGGCAACTTGCGCGTCATCAACCCCGATCATCTCCTGCGCATGAAACACCGGGCTGTCGTTTGCAACATTGGCCATTTCGACTCAGAAATCGATGTCGCCTTTCTCCGGCAATATCCTTGGACCTCTATCAAGCCCCAAGTCGACTTGGTACGCCTGCCCGACGGCCGGGAACTCATCCTCTTGGCCGAGGGACGTCTCGTCAACCTGGGTTGCGCGACTGGTCATCCGAGCTTCGTGATGTCGGCCTCGTTCACCAACCAGGTACTCGCGCAGCTGGCTCTATGGGAACAAGATCTCCGGTCAGACCGGCGGGTACGGATCCTGCCCAAGGCTCTTGACGAAAAAGTAGCTCGTCTCCATCTGGAGCGGCTGGGGGCAAAACTCACGGTGCTGACCCCGGAACAGGAACGCTATCTCGGACTGCCCAAGGATGGCCCGTTCAAACCGGAGCACTACCGCTACTAAGTCTTCTGATCCCGCCCTTTCAGCGCTGGAGACGTCGATAGGCGAGGGTTGTGGCAATGCCGTATCCGGCAAGCCCATAGACAACCAGAACCGCAACATTAGCGAAAACATCGTGGGGAATCCGGCCGGTCAGCAACGGACGGATGAGTTCGATCGCGTGGGTCAGTGGGAGCAGCCGGGCGACCCGAACGACCGGAAGCGGCAGGGCATTCAGTGGGAAAAACACGCCGGAGACCAAAAGCAACGGAGTCAAAAGGAGAATCATGTAGTAGACAAAAAAGTCGTAACTCCGCGCGAGAATCGTCATGATCATGGCCATCGCGCCAAAAGCGAATCCAACCAGAAAAATCACGGGCAAGGCCCAGAGGACCATGGCTCCCGACCAAAGCTGGAGCACGAAACCCACGATGAGGATGGCCAGGGCATTGATGAGACCCTTGGTCGCAGCCCAACTCACCTCACCGAGAACGACATCGGCCGGCTCGAGCGGCGCACTCAGGATCGCCTCCCAGGTCTTCTGCATTTCCATGCGGGTATAGGCTGAATAGAGGGCCTCGAAGCTCGCCGCATTCATGGCGCTGGAACAGACAATCCCGGTCGCCA
>JAKARN010000297.1 GCA_021828425.1 Pseudomonadota bacterium
CCGGGGACGCGAGGGCAAGAACGGATGAATGAGATCCTCCTTTACACAACCCCCCAGTGCGGTTACTGTCGGATGGCGAAGGCGCTCTTCGACCGACATCAGTTGCCATATCGGGAAATCGACGTTTCAGGAGATCCGGAAATACGGTCACGCTTGGTTGAAATGACCGGCCAGCGAACTGTCCCCCAGATCTTCTTCGGAACTCGGCCGATCGGAGGATATGAGGAACTGAGCGCCATTGAGCGGTCCGGCAAACTTCTCGAACTGGTCGGCGCTCCCCACCCCAGCCAACCGGAGCTGACCACGAAATGACAGACCCCATCATCCTCCCCGAAACCCAGAGCCCAGCCGAGCGATCTTTCACAATTGAGGCAATCTACCTCAAAGATTGCTCGTTCGAATCCCCGGCCTCTCCCGCCATCTTGGGCACCCCCAACCTCGCCCCCGAACTCAAGATCACCCTGCAGACCCTCGTAAATGGAATCCGGGACAATCCGGATCTCAACGAAGTGGTTCTTTCGATCACCTTGGAAGCGCGCTGGCAGGAACATGTGGTCTTCCTCGCGGAAATTCACCAAGCTGGGGTGTTCCGTTCCCGAGGGTTCAGCGAAGCGGAAAAAGGACCCCTTCTGGGTGCCCACGCACCATCCCTGCTGTACCCGTATGCGCGCGAACTGTTAGGAAGCGTCGTCAGCCGGGGCGGTTTTCCGCCCGTGATTCTCCAGCCCATGGACTTCGATGCGCTCTACCGACAACACCAAACCGCCCCTAGCAACGGCCCAACCACCTGACGGCTGCGTGAACCCAAAATCCCGTCTAGCGGTTCTCGGTGCCGGATCTTGGGGAACCGCACTGGCGGTACATCTCGGCCGCAACGGTCACAATGTGAGTCTATGGGGGCGCGATCGGGAAGCCATCTCCGCCATGGCTGCCAGCCGGTGCAATACCCGTTACCTGCCCGGAGGAACGTTGCCCGAGACTCTGATCCCGACAGCCGATCTCTCCTCAGCCGTCACCGGGATCCAAGGCATCATCGTGGCCGTCCCCAGTGAAGCCCTGCGCAATATCTTGGAGCAAGCTGTCTTAGCGGGGCTCCATTCAGGCTGTCCACTCCTCATCGCCACCAAGGGCATGGAACGGGAGACGACGCTCCTGCCGCATGAGGTAGGGCGCGAGTGTTTGCCCCGCCAGCCACTGGCCCTGCTTTCCGGGCCAAGTTTCGCGGGCGAGGTCATTCGCGAGCTACCAACCGCAGTGACCTTAGCCTCTGAAGATGCGGTCACCGCCCAGTTCTTTGCCACGGTGCTCCATAACCCGGTCTTCCGAATCTACCTTGGGCACGACCTCGTCGGCGTAGCTCTCGGCGGAGCCGGCAAAAATGTGATCGCGATCGGTGCCGGGCTCTCGGACGGACTCGGCATGGGGGCCAATGCCCGCTCCGCCTTGGCCACCCGTGGCCTGGCTGAACTTATGCGCCTCGGAACAAGACTGGGAGCGGAGGCGGAGACCTTCATGGGCCTTTCCGGCGTAGGTGATCTCATCCTCACGGCCACGGACGACCAGTCCCGCAACCGACGCCTGGGCCGGCTCCTCGCGGAAGGATACTCGGTCGAGGAAGCCCACAGGAAGATTGGACAGGTGACCGAGGGTGTCCGAACACTCGCGGCCCTTGAGCAAAGACGCCGGCAGTGCGCGGTAGCCATGCCCATCACCCAGGCCCTTTATGCCGTGCTGTACCAAGGCGCAGATCCGTTACGGACACTCGCCGGACTGCTCGAGCGGGACCGGACTGACGAGTTTCCGGTGCGGGGAGCCGTTCATGCCGAATGAAGTAGCCTCGCCGCTCCAGTGCACCTTCTGCGGACTGGCACTGAACAGTCCGATCGTCCTGCTTTCCGGATGTGTTGGATTCGGGGAGGAATATACCCGGATCGAGGGTTTTTCCCTGACCCGTGTGGGGGCAGTCTGCCTCAAGGGAACGACCCTCCTGCCGCGTCTCGGTAACCCGCCGCATCGTCTGTGGGAAACTGCTTCCGGATACCTCAACGCAATCGGGCTTCAGAATCCTGGGGTCGCCGCGGTCGTCAGGACGATCCTGCCCCACCTTGATTTTTCGGAAACTCGCTACGTGGCCAACGTGTCCGGCTCGACGGTCGAGGAATATGCCGAGGTTTCCCGCCGCTTCGATGATTCCCCGATCGATGCCCTCGAGATCAATATCTCGTGCCCGAACGTCAAGGAAGGCGGAGTCCAGTTCGGCAACGATCCCACCATGTCGGCTCGGGTCATCGCGGCCTGCCGTCCCACAACACGCAAACCGCTGATCGTGAAACTCTCCCCAAACCAGACCGATATCCGGACCAATGCCCGTCGCTGCATCGAGGCCGGCGCGGATGCCCTGGCCGTGATCAATACCGTCACGGGCCTGGCCATTGATCGCACACACCGCATGCCGCTTCCAAGCTACGGCCAGGGCGGACTATCCGGTCCCGCGATCAAGCCCATCGCGCTGCTCAAGGTCGCTGAAGTGGCTGAAATCGCGGCCCCCCTAGGTATTCCCATTATTGGCCAGGGTGGCATCACCACCACCGAAGACGCGATCGATTTCCTGATTGCGGGAGCCTCCCTGGTCGGTCTCGGTTCCGGCCTTTTTTACAATCCGCTTCTTCCAAACGAGATCTACGACGGCCTTCTCGCCTACCTTGGGGAAGCCCACCTTCCACTCCATGCGCTCATCGGGTCACTCAAGCGGAGCTGACGGCCCACCGACCTGCATGATCGCCCCTGCCATCCGAGGGCAGGCTAACCCGGCAGCACACCAAAGACCCCTGGCGCGCGTTTACAATCCCCCCGCTTTCCCTTAAGCTGTGAAAGCCCGGAGGCTGGATCATGGGGCCCAAACCGACAAACACAGGGAAACTCGCACAAACCTGAAAACCATGTGGAACCTGCGTAAAACCACACCCGCCCTTTCAAGCCTGACGGGGGTCGTACCATTTGGCGAAACCCTAGTCTTGGCCCAAATCACCCGCAATCGCGGATCACGTCCCCGTCTCGAACGCTACCGCGAAGTGCCGACCGACGGTGAGACTGCCCGGAACCTTGCCCATTTCATCCAAGAGGGCACCCGTGCGCACGACCGCCTTTCCCTAGTG